>DATDHK010000562.1:0-13009 GCA_036521635.1 Bryobacteraceae bacterium
GTTGTAGTAGAGGGCGTAGGCGGCGGCGCTCAAGCTCAAGACCAGCAGCGGCAGGAACACAGCGCGGCGATATGCATGCTCGCGCTCGAAACAAATAATGAAGCTGAGTAGGTAGAGTCCCAGCGTCACCGCCCACAGAAATGGAATCGGCGCCACGTTCTGGCTAAGATGATTGCTGATCTCGAGCAACACGGCGGACGCGCACGCGGCCAGTGCCGCCCATAATATTTGCAGCTTCAAACCAGGCTCTCCCGCGACCGCTTCCTTACGGCCGCGGTTCAGCATGGGCGTTTCCGAGCCGCGACCGTTAAGGAGCGGTATACTGGACGCCCGCAAAGTCCTCCACGCAACCACGGCGCACAGCAAAACGAACACTGCGTAGAAACCCGACCAGCCCAGCGCCTGCATTCTGTTTGTAAACAGCGGCTCCACTAACACCGGAAAACTGCACAGAGCCAACAAAGATCCGATATTCGACAGCGCAAACAGCCGGTAAGGAATCGCGCCCGGCTTCGCCATCACAATCCAAGCCTGCAACAACGGACTGGTGGCGGAAAGCAATATATAAGGAAGGCCGATGGTGGCGGCCAGCAACAAAAGAATGCGTCCGGAAGGGTCGCCAGGCTGCGAAGGCTTCCAGTCCGGCGACGGAAGAATGGGAAGCAACGCCAGACTGACCGCCATCAAGAGCACGTGCAGAATGGCTTGCCCGCGCGGCTTTAAGTATCGCGTGGAACAATGCGCGTACAGGTAGCCCGCCAGCAGCGAAGCCTGAAAAAACAGCAGGCACGTACTCCAAACCGCGGCCGAGCCTCCGAACCACGGCAGAATGATTTTGCCGATCATCGGCTGCACTTCAAACAACAGGAATGCGCTGAGAAAAATCGTGCAGGCGTAAAGCAACATTAAGGGTAAGCAGCAATCATCGCATACGCTGGTCCGTCCCTATGCTAGACTCTCGATGATTGCACCTCGCCCGGGTCGATTACTTCATCCTTTCCGTCTATTTCGCCTTTGTGCTCGGCATTGGGTGGCTGGTTAAGCGCAAAGTTACCACCAGCGAAGAATTCCTCACTTCACATCGCTCCGTGCCCGTTTGGATTACGAGCCTGGCCTTCATCGCTGCAAATCTTGGCGCGCAGGAAGTGATCGGCATGTGCGCGTCGGGCGCGAAATACGGGATCATGACCGCGCATTTCTATTGGATCGGCGCGGTGCCGGCCATGCTCTTCGTGGGGGTCTTCATGATGCCGTTTTATTATGGAAGCCGCGCGCGCAGCGTCCCCGAATATCTGAAATTGCGTTTCGATGAAAAAACGCGCGGGTTGAACGCCGTCACCTTCGCGATCATGACGGTATTCTCTTCAGGCATCTCCATGTATGCGCTGGGGCTGCTGTTCAAGCTGGTTCTGGGATGGAGCTTCACCGCCTCCGTGCTGCTCTCCGCCGCCATCGTGCTCATCTACACTTTCCTCGGCGGGCTGACCAGCGCTATCTACAACGAGGTCCTGCAATTCTTTCTGATTGTTCTGGGCTTCGCGCCGCTGGCGATTCTGGCGGTGAATAAAGCGGGCGGCTGGAGCGGTATGGCGTCGCATATTCCGCCGGTGATGACGCACACCTGGTCGCATCTATCGGACCCATCCAAAAATCCGATGGGCGTGGAAATCTTCGGATTGGTCGCCGGACTCGGATTTGTATTGTCGTTCGGTTATTGGTGCACGGACTTCCTGGTTGTGCAGCGCGCCATGGCGGCGGATTCCATGTCGGCTGCGCGGCGCACGCCTCTCATCGCGGCGTTTCCGAAAATGGCGATGCCTTTCATCGTGATCGTGCCGGGCATCGCGGCGCTCGCGCTCTCACAAATGTCCGTCGGCTATGCGATCCCCGCGAAAGCTGGCGGCGGATTGGACTACGACCAGGCGCTCACCACTTTGATGGCGCAATTTTATCCTTCGGGAATGCTCGGCCTCGGATTGACGGCGCTGATGGCGTCCTTCATGTCCGGCATGGCGGGCAACGTCACCGCGTTCAACACTGTATTTACGTACGACCTTTACCAGGGCTACATCCGCAAGCAGGCGCCGGACTCGCACTACCTGTGGGTCGGTCGTTTGACGACTATAGTTGGCGTCGCGTTTTCAGTTGCCACTGCGTACATGGCTGCGCAATTCAATAACATCATGGATTTTCTGCAGCTCGTTTTCGGGTTTGTTAACGCCCCGCTGTTTGCAACATTTTTGTTGGGAATGTTTTGGAAGCGCGCCACCGGCCACGGCGCTTTCACCGGATTGCTGGCGGGCACTTGCGCAGCCGCAGCGACGCATGGGTTGACCGTGGCTGAGAACAAGGGCGGCTGGCTTGGCGCCGTTCACACATTTCCCTCCACCATGGCGCAAAATTTCTGGATCGCAATCTTCGCGTGGTCGGCCTGCTTTGCAGTTACGATTTTGGTGAGTTTCCTTTCGCGACCGAAGCCCGAATCGGAGCTGCACAATCTTGTTTACGGACTGACCGCGATTCCGCATGACGCGGCTCCGCCCTGGTACAAGCGCCCTCTGCCGCTGGCGGCCGTCGTTATTGTGTTGCTGGTAATTTTGAATTTGCTTTTCTGGTGATATGCGCGATCTTCGAATTCCCATCGGAGCTTTCTTTACGCTGATCGGCTTGGTCCTGGCGGTGACTGGCGTTGTGGGTGACAGCCGCGCTCCGCTGGAAACCGCGAACGTGAATCTTTACTGCGGCGTTACGATGCTGGTCTTCGGAGGAGTGATGCTTTGGCTGGCCCGGCGCAGCAGCAGCAATTGATTGAGGCATTCGAGGCGCGCTATCAGAGCACGCCCGACGTCGCGCGCGCTCCTGGCCGTGTCAATCTGATCGGCGAACACACCGACTATAATCTCGGCTACGTACTTCCGATTGCGATCGATCTGGCTTGCTACGTTGGCTGCGCTCCGAATCGCGACGGAGTGCTGCGAGTGTATTCCGAGAATCTTCAGCAGTCCCGGCAGTGGCCGGTGGAACACATTGCCGAATTGAAAGCCTGCGGCGACTGGACCGACTACGTGATCGGCATCGCGCGGCAACTTCCGCTGGGCCGTGGACGCGATCTGCTCATTCACAGCACCGTGCCGTTGGGATCTGGCTTGAGCTCTTCGGCGTCATTGGAAGTGGCCGTTGCACTGGCGTTGGGTTGGTCCGGCGAGCTGCCGAGTTTGGAGTTGGTGAAGCTGGCGCGCCGCGCGGAAAACGAGTTTATCGAGTTGCCGTCCGGCATCATGGATCAATACGCCGCTGTGTTCGGCCGGCGCGATGCTGCTCTCAAGATCGATTGCAGAAGCCTGGAATGTGAATGCGTTGAACTGCCGGCCGGTGCGGCAATTGTGGCGGTCAATTCGATGGTGAGGCATGAGCTTGCACAGTCCGCTTATCGCCAGCGAGTGGAGGAGTGCGCGCAAGCGGCCCGCGAGATTCGGAAAAGCCTGCGAGACGCCACACTGGACGATCTCCCATTCATTCACGATCCCACTGCTCTCAGGCGGGCGCGGCATATCATCACCGAAAATCAGCGCGTGCTGGATTTCGTCGCCGCCAGCCGAAGGGGCGATTTGGCTCAGATGGGCCGCCTTCTAGTGGCGTCACATCGCAGCTTGCAAACCGATTACGAAGTGAGCTGCGACGAATTGGATTTTCTCGTGGACATGGCCTTTAGCGTCCCCGGAGTATTTGGCGCAAGAATGACCGGCGGCGGATTTGGCGGCTGCACCGTGAATTTCGTCGAGCCGGGCGCGGTCGATCGATTTCAGGAAACGATTGGCAGGGCGTACCGGGAGCGATTCGAAATTGACCCGGTTTTCTACAGCGTGAAACCATCGGAAGGCGCGAGTCGAATTTCCTGAGAGAACTCTTGTACAACCTGCCCCACGCGACTACGTCAAATACTTATTAATCTTCTCCGCCGCCTTGCGCCCTTCCGCAATCGCCCACACCACCAGCGATTGACCTCGCCGCGCATCCCCCGCCGCAAAAACACCCGGCGATGACGACATGTAGTTCTGGTCCGTTTGGATATTGCCGCGCGAGTCGAGATTCACACTGAGCTGATCCAGAATGCCGCCTTTCACCGGACCGGTGAACCCCATCGCCAGCAGAACCAAGTCGGCATCCAGAACAAACTCGGAATCCGGCAGTGGCTCAAAATTCGGCGGACGCCCCACGCGGACGGCATGCAACTTTCGCACATTGCCCTTTTCGTCGCCGCTGAAGCGCACCGTGCGGATGCTCCAATCGCGAACGCCGCCTTCTTCATGCGAACTCTCCACGCGCAATTGCAGCGGCCACAACGGCCAGGGCGTGTCGGGCGCGCGCTCGTCCGGAGGCATCGGCATAATTTCAAACTGATGCACCGAAGCCGCCCGCTGCCGATGCGACGTGCCGAGACAATCCGCACCGGTGTCGCCGCCGCCGATTATTACAACGCGCTTGCCGGTGGCTAGAATCTGACCGGGAACCAAGTCATTCGCGTCGCGCTTGTTTTGCTGCGGCAGAAAATCCATCGCGAAATGGATGCCTTTCAATTCCCGGCCGGGGATCGGCAGATCGCGCGGATGCTCGGCGCCGCCCGCCAGCAGAATCGCGTTGTAATCCTCGCGCAGCTCTTCACCGGGAATCGCATGGCCGACGTGCACGTTGGTTCGAAATTCCACGCCCTCAGCCGTCATTTGTTTGATGCGGCGGTCCACCACCCACTTCTCGAGTTTGAAATCCGGAATACCGTAGCGCAGCAACCCGCCGATGCGGTCGGCCTTTTCGAAGACCGTCACCAGGTGCCCGGCGCGATTCAGTTGTTGCGCGGCGGCCAAACCAGCCGGTCCCGAGCCGACCACGGCCACACGCTTCCCGCTACGTTCACGCGGCGGCTCCGGACGAATCCAGCCTTCGCGGAATCCGTGCTCGACGATGTGTTTCTCGATTACCTTGATGCTGACCGGCGCCTCACTGATGCCCAGCACACACGCCGCCTCGCAAGGCGCTGGACAAATGCGGCCGGTGAATTCCGGAAAATTGTTGGTGGCGTGCAGAGCGCGGACCGCTTCACGCCAACGGTCGCGATACACCAGATCGTTCCAGTCCGGAATTGCATTGTTCAGCGGGCAGCCGGTATGGCAAAACGGCACGCCGCAATCCATGCAGCGCGCGCCTTGCATGCGAACTTTTTCCTCCGGAAATTCGTGGTAAACCTCGAACCAATCGTTGATCCGCTCAATCACTGGACGGCGCTCCGGAACCTCGCGCGCGTACTCCAGAAACCCGGTGGTCTTAGCCATGGGCCACCTCGGCGTGCGCGCGCTGGCTGGCCACTGGCGCATCGAAAACTTTTGCGCCCGCGGCAAGTCTCGGAACTCCGAGCACTCGCTTGTATTCGTGCGGGAACACCTTCACGAACTTCGGCAGTATTTGCAACCAGTTTTCCAGAACCCATTGGCCTCGCGGACTCCTGGTCGTCTCAACGTGTTTCCCTATCAGGTTTTGGAGCGCCAGCTCATCCACCCTGTCCCGCACCGGCTCCAGATCGACACCGGATTTGTTGCACAACACACCGGCAAACTCGCCGGTTTCATCCAGAACGAATGCGATTCCGCCCGTCATGCCAGCCGCGAAATTGCGCCCGGCGCGGCCGAGCACAACCACCAGACCCTTGGTCATGTATTCGCAGCCGTGATCGCCTACACTCTCCACCACCGCAATCGCGCCCGAGTTACGCACCGCGAACCGCTCGCCCGCCATGCCGTTGAAATAGGCTTCGCCGCTGGTTGCGCCGTAGAGCACAACGTTGCCGACCAGCATATTTTCTTCCGGTAAAAATGTGGACTTCGCCGGTGGATAGACGATCAGTTTCCCTCCCGAGAGTCCCTTGCCCACATAATCGTTAGCGTCGCCTTCCAGCGTCAGCGTGATGCCTTTCGCGAGAAATGCCCCAAAGCTTTGGCCCGCCGACCCCGTGAATTGAAAGCGGATGGTATCGTCCGGCAAGCCGTCCGATCCATAGCGCCTGGCGATTTCTCCGGACAGCATCGCTCCCACGGTGCGATGAATATTACGGATCGGCATCTTGAATTCCACTGCCGTCCGCCGCTCGATGGCTTCGCGCGCGTGATCGATCAGCTTGTAATCCAACGCCTCGTCCAAACCGTGATCCTGCGCGATCAGGCAGCGTCGCCCGACCTTTCGTGGAACTTGCGGATTGTAGAGAATATTCGAAAAATCCAGCCCGCGCGCCTTCCAATGTTGGATCGCTTCCCGCATCTCCAGCCGGTCCACGCGGCCGGTCATTTCGTCCATGCTGCGGAAGCCCAACTTCGACATCAGTTGGCGGACTTCCTCGGCAATGTAGAAAAAGAAATTGATGACGTTCTCGGGCGTGCCTTGAAATTTCTTGCGCAGCGCCGGGTCCTGCGTCGCAATACCCACCGGACAAGTATTCAGATGGCACTTGCGCATCATGATGCAGCCCATGGAGACCAACGGGGCCGTGGAGAATCCAAACTCTTCCGCGCCCAGCAGCGCCGCGATCACCACGTCGCGTCCGGTTTGCAGCTTGCCGTCGGTCTGCACCCGGATGCGGCTCCGCAGGTCGTTCTTCACCAGCACCTGCTGCGTTTCCGCCAGGCCGAGTTCCCAAGGAATGCCGGCGTGCTTGATGGAAGTGAGCGGCGACGCTCCGGTGCCGCCGTCGTGGCCACTGATCAACACCACGTCGGCATGCGCCTTGGCAACGCCCGCGGCCACCGTGCCCACGCCAGACTCCGCCACCAGCTTCACCGAAATGCGCGCGTGCGGATTCACGTTCTTCAAGTCGTAGATCAGTTGCGCCAGATCTTCGATGGAATAAATATCGTGATGCGGCGGGGGTGAAATCAAGGGGACGCCTGGAATGGAATGGCGTACGCGCGCGATTACTTCATCCACCTTGTGCCCCGGCAGTTGGCCGCCTTCGCCCGGCTTTGCGCCTTGCGCGATCTTGATCTGCAACTCGTCGGCGTTCACCAGGTAATTCGTCGTAACGCCGAATCGTCCGGAGGCAACCTGCTTAATGGCGCTGCGCCGCCAATCGCCATTCGGATCGCGCTGGTAGCGCTCTTCGTCTTCACCGCCCTCGCCGGTATTGGATTTGCCGCCGATCCGGTTCATCGCGATCGCCAACGTTTCGTGCGCCTCTTTGCTAATCGATCCGAACGACATGGCGCCGGTCGCAAAGCGCTTCACGATTTCGCTGGCAGGCTCAACTTCCGAAATCGGAATCGGTTTATCGGCCAGCTTCAGATTCATCAGCGCACGCAACGTGCACAGTTCGCGGCTCTGCTCATTCACCAGTTGCGTGTATTCCTGAAAAGTCTCGAAGCTCGATTGGCGGACCGCATGCTGCAGCTTGCTTACCGTCAGCGGATTGTAGAGGTGATATTCACCGTGCACTCGATATTGATACGAGCCACCGATGGCAAGCTCGGTTTCGGCTTCCGTGATCGGACGGAATGCGAGATCGTGTTTGGCCTTTGCCTCACGCGCCAGCACGTCCAACCCAATGCCGCCGATGCGCGACGCAGTGCCCGTGAAATAGCGATCCACCATCGCTTTGCTTAAACCTACTGCCTCAAAAACCTGCGCGCCGCGGTAGCTCTGCAGCGTGGAAATCCCCATCTTCGAAAAAACTTTGAGCAGTCCCTTATTGATGGCTTTCTTGTAATTCTTGAGCGCGGTCTCGAACGTTATTCCATTGGGAAGATTGCCGCGCTTGGCCTCTTGTTCCAGCGTCTCGATCGCCAGATACGGATTCACGGCGCTGGCGCCATACCCAATCAACAACGCGAAATGCATCACTTCGCGTGGCTCGCCGGATTCGATAATCAGCGCCACCTGCGTGCGCGTGCCTTCGCGCACCAGATGATTGTGCACCGCCGAAAGCGCCAGCAAACTCGGAATCGGCGCGTATTCTTTATCGACGCCGCGGTCAGAGAGAATCAGAAGATTGTAGCCGGATTTTATCGCCAGTGACGCGCTGCGGCACAATCCATCCAACGCGCGTTCGAGCTCCTTCTCGCCGCCACCCACTCGAAACAGCATCGGCAACATGGTGGTGAGCAGAGCGCTGGTGGAAACGCGCCGCAGCTTTTCCAGATCGCGGCTGGTGAGCAGCGGATGCGGGAGCTTGAGCGTGTGGCAGTGCTCGGCGGTCTCCTGCAAAATGTTGCGTTCGGTTCCAATATAACTGGTGAGCGACATCACCAGTACTTCGCGAATGGGATCGATGGCCGGATTCGTCACCTGCGCGAACATCTGCTTGAAGTAATGAAATAGCGTCTGCGGCTTGTCCGAAAGGCACGCCAGCGGAGTATCGGTGCCCATGGAGCCTACAGCTTCTTCCGCATTCGCGGCCATCGGCACCAGCAGAACGCGAAAATCCTCATCCGTGTAGCCGAACGCGCGCTGCCGTTCGACAATGCTGTCGAGATCGGATTCGTACACGCGCGGCGGCTCCGGCAAGCTGTCGAGCGTAATCTGATTTTCCTTTAGCCACTCGGCGTAGGGCTGGCTGCTCCACAACCGCTCCTTGATTTCCTCGTCCGGAACGATGCGGCCTTCGGTGGTATCCACCAGCAGCATGCGGCCCGGCTGCAAACGTCCTTTGAACTTCACGTCTTCCGGCCGCACCGGCAGCACGCCGGTTTCAGACGCCATAATCACCAGGTCGTCGTGCGTCACCAGGTAGCGCGCCGGCCGCAAACCGTTCCGGTCCAAGGTTGCGCCGATCGCGCGTCCATCCGTGAAAGCCACCGCCGCTGGCCCGTCCCACGGCTCCATCAGCGATGCGTGGTATTCGTAAAACGCCTTCTTCGCGGGATGCATGGTGTCGTCGGCGTCCCAGGCTTCGGGAATCAGCATCGCCATCGCGTGGGGAAGACCGCGGCCGGAGAGAGTCAGCAATTCCACCGCGTTATCGAGCGCAGCCGAATCGCTTCCACCCGGCTTGATGATCGGCAGAACTTTCTTCAAGCCGTCGCCGAACAATGGCGACGACAGCATTCGCTCGCGCGCGTTCATCCAGTTCACGTTTCCGCGCACCGTGTTGATCTCGCCGTTGTGGCACAGGTACCGGTAGGGATGCGCCAGTTGCCAGGACGGAAAGGTATTGGTGGAAAATCGCTGGTGCACCAGGCACAGCGCACTCATTGCATCCGGATCGGCAAGTTCGATGTAAAAGTCGGCGATCTGCGGCGCCAGCAGCAGTCCTTTGTAGATGATGGTCCGCGAAGAGAGCGAGGGAATGTAGAAGAAATTTTTGTCGGGCAGATCGGACGCGGCGATTTCCAGCTCGGCGCGCCGGCGAAGGATATATAACTTGCGCTCCAACTCGTCCTGCGTCATCGCCGATGCGCCGCGAATGAAAATCTGCTCGATGTAGGGTTGCGACGCGCGGGCAATGCGTCCGATGGCGTCGGCATTCACGGGCGTGTCGCGCCAGCCTAGAACCGTTAGTCCTTCCTCGCGCGCGATCTTTTCCAGAATTCCTTCCACCAGCAAACGATTCGAAGGCTCCACCGGAAGAAAGACCATGCCCACGCCATACTCGCCCGCGGTCGGCAGCGTAAATCCAAGCTCACCGCACTCGCGCGCAAAAAACCTGTGCGGAATCTGGATGAGGATGCCGGCGCCATCGCCAGTTTCCGGATCGCAGCCGCAGGCCCCGCGGTGCGCGAGATTGATCAAGATTTGCAGCCCTTTGAGGATGATTTCGTGCGACTGCTCGCCTTTGATATTGACCAGAAAGCCGATGCCGCAAGCGTCGTGCTCGTTCCTTGGATCGTACAGACCCTGCTCGACCGGGAGGTTCTGCATGCAGCGAGTATACCAGCTTCTAAGTATAAGTTCAACAGAAAATACATTGACGTATAATTAGAAAATGTAATACTATTGAAACTGATGAGTTTCGACAATCTTAGACTTTTCAGGGACATAGCGCAGGATCGCAGCTTTAGCAAAGGGGCGGCCCTGAACGGCATCACGCAATCGGCTGCGAGCCAGAATCTGCGCGATTTGGAACGCCAGTTGGGTATTTCGTTGTTGAACCGCAGCACCCGCCCCCTCACCCTCACCGACGCCGGCAAGCTGTATCTGGAGATGTGCCGCGACGTGCTGCGGCGATGCGACGACTTTCAGGTCGCGCTCGATCGCCTGAAAAGCGAAGTGGAGGGCACAGTGCGCGTCGCGTCCATATATTCGGTGGGACTCTCGGAAATGTCGCAGCTCGATCGGGAGTTTTCCCGCCGCCATCCCCAAGCCAGGCTGGAAGTGGAATACCTGCGCCCCGAAAAAGTGTATGAAGCCGTCGTGACGGATCGCGCCGACCTGGGCCTGCTGAGCTATCCGGAAGCAGACAAGTCGGTCACGGTGCTGCCATGGCGCGATGAAGAGATGGTGCTGGCGGCGTCACCGTATCATCCGCTGGCAAACAAATCGGAAGTGCGTCCCGAAGATCTGGATGGCGTGGCTTTCATCGGCTTCGATGAGGACCTGCCCATCCGCCGCAGTATCGACCGCTTCCTGAAAGACCACCAGGTTCGCGTAAATATCGCGCTGCACTTTGACAATTTGCAAATGATTAAGGAAGCTGTCGCGCACGGTTCGGGTGTAAGCATCATGCCGGCGCGCATTATGCAAGAAGAGATCGCGCAAGGCCGGCTGGTGCCGATCCCGATCGCCTCAGGGGAACTTTTCCGCCCCGTAGGGATTGTTCACCTGCGCAAGAAACGCTTTCATCGCGCCGGCCAGGCATTCCTGGATTTGTTGCAGGAACCGCCGGGAGCGTGGACGGCCGCGTTGTCGGAAACTTAATCTTCGACGCGTGCGACAATTGTCGTTTCGCTCCATGTCAAAGCTGTGGGCCGCCGTTGTCTTTCTCGTTTATTTCGGCTTCACGGTGACTCTGCTGTACGTCTCCGGCGCATTCCAGAGCGGATTCGATCATCATCCCGACGAGCCCGCGCATTTCGTAACCGGGCTCATGCTGAGAGATTATGTCGCGCAAGGTTTTCCCGCAACGCCCATGGCCTTCGCGGCGAACTTCTATCTGCATTATCCGGAAGTCGCCTTCGGACATTGGCCGCCCGTCTTTTATCTTTTGCAAGCGGGCTGGACATTGCTGTTTCCGCCGAATCACACATCCCTGTTGCTGTTGATGGCGCTGCTGACTTCCTGCACCGCATGCATTCTCTGCCGAACGGCCGCGCAACACTTTTCACGCACGCTGGCCGTGCTCGCCGGCCTGACGTTTATCGCATTACCGTTGACCCAACAATACGCTTCGGAAATAATGATCGAGGCGCCATCGGTGCTCGTCGGGCTGATCGCCGCACTTGCTGTGGCCGCGGTGTTGGACCGTTCCACCTGGCGCAGCGCGGCATGGTTTGGAATCGCGGCATCGGTTGCGATCCTGACCAAGAGCAGCGGATGGTCGCTGGCATTGACTCCCGTCATCGCGATGCCGCTCAGCGGAAGGTGGAAAATCCCTACCATCGCCCGGTTCATTCACTCAGGCGGAATTGTCGCCGCGCTGTGCCTGCCGTTCTACATCTGGACCCGGCGGATGGCCCTCGCCGGCACCGAGGGCAAACCAATGTCGGTCCGGCACATGGCGGAAGCTCTGATGCAATTGACCGGTTTTTTGCCGGACCTGCTGGGCGTTGTGCTGTTACTGCTGGCCGCATGCGGACTCTTCTTGAAAGTAATCCTGCCGCTACGAAACGCATCGGTGCAAACTTTTTGGGCGGCAATGGCGGCATACCTGGTGAGCGTAATCGTTTTCCATGCGATAGCGCCCACCGTCGCCGAGCCGCGAAAAATCGTAATGACGATGCCTGTGCTCTTGCTGTTCAGTTTCGCCGCGCTGGACTGGTTCGCGCGAAAACGCCCATGGATGGCGAACGGCATCGCGCTGGCGGTGCTCGCATTTTTCACGGTGCGAACATTTTACGCCGCTCCGCAGCCGGCCGATGCCTTTGCCGAACCCGTTCAACACGTGCTGTCTCACGCGCCGCTGCGGCAAGCGATCACGCTCATCTCATCGAATCGCCCTGGCGGTGAAGGCGCTTTGATCGCCGAGTTCGCACAACGGGACCCGACTCCCCTTCGAATTTTGCTGAGAGCCACCAAGTTCCTTTCCAGCAGCACCTGGAACGGTTTAAACTACACTCTTCGATACCGCACACCCGAAGCCGTTCTGACCGCACTGGAGGACCTTCCCGTTCAAATAGTTGTGGTGCATACTTCGCCTGGGCCAGGCTACGCTCATCATGACTTGCTGGTACAAGCGCTGCGCCAATACACGCCGAATTGGCTGCTCATATTCACTAGCCCAAAGTCGCAACGGGAGCAGTTTGAAATATATCTCCTGACAAAAAACATCCCGAGCGCTCCGGGGAAAATTCAAATCGATTTGAGAGACAAGCTGAACAAGATCCTGGAATATCAGCTGCCCCGGCAACCAGCGCGTTGAAGCAAGCTAGAGAACTTTGACGATCATGATGGTCATATCGTCATGCTGCGGCGCGCCTGCCACAAATGCATCCGCGTCCCGGATTAAGCAGTCGATCATTTCGATCGCCGGGCGGCGCCAGCAATCTCGCACCGACGCTATCAAGCGTTCCTCATCCCATTCTTCGTCAGCCAGGGTCATCGCTTCGCTGATCCCGTCCGTGAAGATCACCATCACGTCGCCGCTCACCATTTGAACGCTGGCCTGCGCATATCGCGACGGCTTGAACAGGCCCACTACCGGACCGCCCTCCTCCAGACGCAACACTTCTCCATCGCGGAAAATCATCGGCGGATTATGGCCGCCATTCACGTAAGTCAGCAGCTGCGTGGCAGGATCGTATTGGCCGTAAAAGAACGTCGCGTAGCGATTCGACGGACTCGTTTCGAAAATCAACTTGTTCACGTTCGTCATCAGTTT
>DATDHK010000563.1:0-10877 GCA_036521635.1 Bryobacteraceae bacterium
AGAATACGTCGAAGAACGAATCCACAGCGGCTACAGCACTCCCAGTGAATATGTCCGCGAGTTGATCCGGGAGGACCAAAAACGCCACGCCAAAGGACGGCTTGAGGCACTCCTGCTCGAAGGTCTCAATTCAGGTAATCCCATTCCGGCTGACGCGAAGTTTTGGGCTGAGTTGAAGCGCGAGGCCATCGCGCGGCTCGCAACCCGCAAGAAAACGGGCAAGTGATCAACTCAGTAGGCCAGCGTCCTCGCGCGCGGCTCGACCTACTAGAACAGTTCGTTTATCTCGGCGAACGGTCTAGCGTGGACGTGGCTGAGCGCTACTTCGCGGCTGTCGAAGAAACATGCGTTCAGCTCGTCACACACCCTCAAAGCGGAGCGCTCACGATTCGGGAATCGATAAACTGGCCGGATTGCGCCGTGTGCCGGTAAAAGGATTTGAAAAATACCTTTTGTTCTACATCCCTCGCATCGGCGGCATCGATATTGTTCGAGTCCTGCATTCCGCACGCGACATTCAAGGTATTTTCGGTAGCGAAGAAATCTAAATCTTCCGATGTGCGCTATTGCTTGTTTTCGTCGAAGCACCAGCGCACCAGCGTCTCCGGCAGCCCGCCTTGGTTGGCGCGCAGCAAGTCGTCTACGCTGAGCTTTTGGAATGCAAACGAGATGGCGCCGTCTGACATTGCCGTCGCCGTCAAGTACCCGTAGACGTCGGTCATCGCTTTTTGATTCGGCCCGGACTCGGCGGGAATTCTGTAGCGCACCGCGCCCGCGGCGCCGACGATCCAGCCGGGCAATACCTTGCCCTTCCAATCCGCGGTGTCGTACACGTCTTGCATAAAGAAATGCGAATGGCTGGCGAGAATATAGACGCGCTTATGAGCCGTATTCTGCGCATGCCAGAGCGTCTCATAAACTTCGCGGCCGCTCTTGTCGCCTTGCGGCCAATCGCCCATGCTGTGGCTGTGTCCGATACTGCCCGGCAAAGCCGCGTGCATGCCGACTACTATGGTCCGAATGTCCGCCGAGGCCTCATCGCGCTGAACGACGGAATAAAACCAGCGGAGTTGCCCGGCATCGAATTGATCGGCGCCGGCGTTGTCCAGTGAAATAAAATCGACGTTGCCTTTCACCCAGTGATAGTAGCTGCGGAGCTTGTGGTCCTGCGCATCGTCCTTCAGCCGTTGCGCGCGGATGACGGGACTATCCAGCCAATCCGCGAACTGTATCAGCCAGTCCTGCCGTGTGGCCGGCGGGATGGTCTCGTGATTTCCGATGCCGAGAAAAACCGGGAGATCGCCGAACGGAACCATTTGATGAGCGATAAAATCCGGCCAGGCGGCAGCCAGATAGGTGCTCACGAACATCTGCTTCGGCTGCAAGCCGAGCTTGGGGGGCGGCGCCATGTCCTCGTCCATGGTGTAGATGGCGCGAAAATCGCCCAGATGCCAATAGAATTCCGCTCCACTTTGTTTGACGCCGGAAGCGATCGCGGGCATGACGATATCGCCGCAGTTCCGCGAGTCGCCGGAGACCGCGAATTTGAAGACGGGAGTGGCGGGGGGTTGGGCCAATGCCGACACGATGAGGGCCGCTGACAGCCACGATATTTTTCTCATTAGAAACTGACTGTAGCGCGGTACGAGTGTGGATGCAAAGTTAGGATGTGGCGCAAACTAGACGACGCGTTCGGCAACCGGCTCTATCGCATTTTCGTTGAAGCTGTAGCCGAAGCCGCGGACCGCGCGGATGAAGATTGGATTGGTTGGGTCCGCTTCAATTTTTTGGCGAAGACGCAGGATGTACACGTCGACCGTACGATCAGTCACCGCGCGGTCGTGGCCCCACACGGCGTCTAAGAGCTGCTCGCGGCTGTACACCACGCCTGGACGGCTCATTAGAAATTCCAGCAGCCGGAACTCAGTGGCCGTTAGCGAAACTTCGCTGGCGTTCAAGAGCACGCGGCAACTGGAGCGGTCGAGTTCCAAGGCGCCCGCGCGCATGCTGCGGGCCGGCGTGGAGGCGGTGCGGAATTGATTCTTGATACGGGCGATCAGCTCGCGGATGAAAAACGGCTTCACGATGTAGTCGTTGGCGCCGAGCTCCAGCCCCACGATGCGATCTGTTTCCGAAACACGCGCGGTCAGGAAAATAATGGGAACGTGCGCGAGATCGGAATGATTGCGAAGCGCCTTGCACACTTCCAGGCCATCGATGTCGGGAAGCATGATGTCGAGGATCACCAGATCCGGCCGCTCGCGCCGGCAGAGGTCCACCGCGCCCTTGCCGGTCTGCGAGCCGGCGAATCCGAAACCTTCTTTCTCGAGGTTGTACTTCAGAAGGGGGAAAAGATCGGCGTCGTCTTCGATGAGAACTATCTTTTTCATGCGTTCCTTACTTGAAGGTAACCCGAGTGTTGTTACAAATAGATTACGACACGGTTAACGGTATTTGACAAGAGCGTAAATTATTTGCGGTATAAGCCTTTTTCCGCGATGTAGCGGGCCACGGCCGGCGGCAGCTCCGGCGGCATCTCGCCCGCAGCCAGACGGCGGCGAATTTCGGAAGACGAAGCCGGAAGAGCGACGGTGTCCAAGCGATGCACCTTTGCGCCGGGCGGAGCCTGGTAGATGTGTCCCGGCCGTGTGACGACGATGAACTCCGTTAAGCCAATCAGTTCCCGCCAGCGATGCCAACTGGCGATTTCCGCGAACGCGTCGGCGCCGATAATGAAATACGGTTGCTCGCCGGTGGCGCGGACTTTTTCAATGGTGTCGATGGAGTAGCTCTTGCGGTCTTCCTGCTCTAGACGCGATACCTTGAAGCGCGGGTCGGCGTGACACACCAGCTCCGCCATGCGGCAGCGGTCTTCGTAAGTGGCGCCGGTCTGATCGGATTTGTGGGGCGGATGCGCGGCCGGGATAAACCAGACTTGATCGAGATGAAACTGATCCGCGGCCTCGCGCGCCACGGTGAAGTGGGCGGTGTGGATGGGATCGAATGTGCCTCCGAACAGGGCGAGTCGCATCAGGCGTTTTTTGTGGGGCAGGTTGTTAACCTGCGGCCGATTGGCAATCGGCCTGTCGCTGGATTTGGAAAATTATCAACAGGCCGATTGCCAATCGGCCGCAGGATACCATCCTGCCCCACAATAAAATAGGATCTCTGGAAACTCACTGTAGCGGATCCATGGGCATTCGAATACCGCGCTCGTGAGCTACTTCGGTTGCTCTCGCGTAGCCCGCGTCCGCGTGGCGAATCACGCCCAGGCCTGGATCTGACGTGAGGACACGCTGCAGGCGGCCATCGCATGAAGACGTGCCGTCCGCCACCACCACCATGCCCGCATGCTGCGCGTAACCGATGCCGACACCGCCGCCGTTGTGAATGGAAACCCAGGATGCTCCGGCGGCGGTGTTGACCAGTGCGTTGAGCAACGGCCAATCCGCGATTGCGTCCGAGCCATCCAGCATCGCTTCCGTCTCGCGATACGGCGATGCCACCGAGCCGGTGTCCAGATGATCGCGCCCGATCACAATCGGCGCCTGGATTTTTCCGCGCCGCACATAGTCGTTTATTGCCAGACCAAACTCGGCACGCTCGCCGTATCCCAGCCAGCAAATGCGCGCCGGCAAACCTTGAAAATGAACGCGCTCTTTCGCCAGTTTCATCCAGCGCGCGAGCACGGCGTTGTCCGGAAACATTTCAAGCGCCAGCCGGTCGGTGGCGTGGATGTCTTCCGGAGCGCCGGAAAGCGCGGCCCAGCGGAAGGGTCCGCGTCCTTCGCAAAACAGCGGACGAATGTATTCGGGAACGAAGCCGGGAATGTCGAATGCGTCTTCCACACCCGCGCGCTTGGCCTGGGTGCGAAGGTTGTTGCCGTAATCAAACGTAATTGCGCCCATACGTTTTAATGCCAGCATGGCGGTAACGTGTTCGGCCATGGTTGCGAACGAGCGCCTGATGTACTCGTCGGGATCGGAACAGCGCAGCGCCAGGGCGTCCTTCAGCTCCATACCATTCGGGATGTAGCCTTGCAGCGCGTCGTGCGCGCTGGTCTGGTCCGTCAGAATATCGGGTGCAATGCCGCGCCGCACGAATTCGGGCAGGACGTCGGCGCAGTTTCCAACCAGGCCTACGGAAAGCGCTTCGTTCCGTTGCCGGGCTTGGTCAATCAGCTTGAGCGCTTCGTCGAGACTTCGGGCGATGCGGTCGCAATAGCCGGTTTGCAATCGCTTTTCGATTCGCGCCGGATCGACATCCACGCCGATGAAGCACGCGTCGTTCATGGTGGCGGCCAGCGGCTGCGCGCCACCCATTCCGCCCATCCCGCCGGAGACGATCAGCTTGCCGCGCAGAGAACCGCCGAAATGCCGGTTGGCCGCAGCCGCGAAAGTTTCGAAGGTGCCTTGCACAATTCCCTGGCTGCCGATATAGATCCACGAGCCGGCAGTCATCTGCCCGTACATCGTCAGACCGAGCCGCTCCAGGCGATGAAATTCCTCGTAGTTGGACCAGTGGCCCACCAGGTTCGAGTTGGCGATTAAGACGCGGGGAGCTTCCGGATGCGTGCGAAAAATGCCGACCGGCTTGCCCGATTGCACCAGCAGTGTTTCATCGTTCTCCAGTTCCCGCAGCGAGCGGACAATGGCGTGAAACGACGGCCAGTCGCGCGCGGCATGCCCGGTGCCGCCGTAGACGATCAGCTCATCGGGGCGTTCGGCGACCTCCGGATCGAGGTTGTTCATCAGCATCCGGAGTGCACCCTCCTGATGCCATCCTTTGCAGGAAATATCCGATCCGCGAGGCGCTCGAACGACAGGCGCGGAGTTGCTCATGCTTTTGATCGTATCGCGCGTTACGCGCGCCTGGGTAGTGGGCGAAAAATTCAAGACCACAAATGCCCCGATGGATTCCTGCAAAGCCGCTAACATTTACGCACGAACTGCCCTCGCGACGGTTGCGTGAAATTATGGATTATCACAAAGTACGGCGAACCTTGGCGAAAAAAAGTAAAACCATGTCCCCGATCCATCCGGGTGAGACGCTCCGGGAAGACTTCCTGAAACCGCTTGGATTGACGGCGAATCGGCTGGCGATGGAGTTGATCGTGCCTGCAACGCGCGTGAACGACATAGTTCGTTCGAAGCGTGCGATCACGGCGGACACCGCGCTTAGACTGGCCCGCTATTTCGGAACGACGCCTCAATTCTGGATGAACCTTCAGTCCAACTATGATCTCGAGCGGGCAGAGGACGCCCGAGGCCGCGTTTACACGAGAACAAGAGCAGGTCCGCGCCGGGACAGAGCTTGATCGAAGGTCGCCACCATTCCTCCCGCCTCAACGGCGAACGCAATCAAATACGCGTCTGCCCACAACTTAGGCGAGGGGCGCGTTCCAGAGGAAGAAAGTTCGCGGAATATTCGTTCCAGTGCCGGAGGTTCGGCGGCAAGTTCGACGCGTTCATCACCCATAAACCCGTCGTAAACCTTCCATGCTCGCCGCATAGCTAACGGCTTTCCGTTCATCACCGCCGCCGTGGTCAGCAACCGTAGCAGGCCGATCTGCGTAAACCGGCAAAATGCGATTGGCTCTACCTCTTGCCGCCACCACGCAATTGCGCGGGCGTGATGGACATGCTCCTCGGCCGCGAGCGCAAGCCACACGTTGACATCAGGGAAAACCAAGCTCATAAATTTCTTCGTTGGTGATGGAAATCGATTTCCCTGTACGCGGGACCAGTCCGTGTTCGAGATTCATGCGGCCCTTTTTTCGGCGCGGCGGCTCAATGGCTTGTTCGATCGCAGCCAAGATAAGCTGGCGCGCGGAACAACCCTTTCTGGCAGCCGCCTGGTGCAGCTTTTGGTGTAAAGGCCTCGGGAGGTCCAAGCTGGTGCGAATGGTTCCCGGTTTCATCTTAGTCCCATGATCTCATGGTGACTTAAATAAGTCGAAGGGCCATGATCCTGCCGCTGTTCAGCATAGCCGCAAGATCGGATACAATTTAAGGAGCCAACCGTGCCGGAGTGTCGGAATTGGCAGACGAACCGGACTCAAAATCCGGCGCACTTCACTGTGCGTGTGGGTTCAAGTCCCACCTCCGGCACCAAACCCTGGTTTTCCCCGCGCCGAAGCTTCTGCATTTTCGTAGAAATTCTCATGCGTTCAGAGCGCCAGGCATCGAGACGAGTCTCGTTTGCGGCAAGCCTGAAGACGCCTGAAGGCCGCGCCACGTCGATCTCCAGACTGCCTATAAGGTACGGGATTTGCGGCGCACTACACTACGCGCTGGAAAGCCGGCTCTGCGCTGTACCGGCAGAATTACGCGCAGCACGGCCCGCATGAAGAAGTGGATCGCGAATTTCAGACTGCTGGGCATGCCGCGCAGCACCGCGAAACGTTGATACAGCACCTGCAAGCCGGACGTGGCGAGCACGTGCGCGCACACGGCATCGGCTTGCGCGGTGAACTCCGGCTTCATCACGTCGACGATCAAAATGAGGCGTTGCCGGTCCGAGTGATTCCACGCCGAATGCGGATGCGCGTCGCAGAACATCAGCACTTTGCCTTCCCGCCACTCGCGGATTTCCTTGCCGACCTGGAACCCACACTGCGGCATTCCGGCCGGAATTGAGAGGCCCAGGTGAATCCGAATGATCGCGTTGGTGTCGCCATGATGCGGATTGATATTCGACCCAGGTTCGAGTACGCTCAACGATCCCGCGGTCATGTTGGGAAGCGATTCCAAAAGGCGCGCGGTCCGCGGACACGCCCGGCAATTCTTGTGAATCTTGTATTTCCAGAAGTACATGCCCATGATCTTCCACTGCTTGGGCGGAAACGCCAGGTTGATGAAATACGGCCGCAGGCGGCGCTCGTCACGCGCCAGCAGGGTTTGGATCTCGTCGCGAATGGTCCGCCAATTGTCCTCCAGCGTTTTGATCCAGGGAAAGTCTTCGGGCCGGTAGAAGTTCGGCTCGTTGCCTGTGAAGCGCTCGCCGTTGATCTCGTACCACGGTTTGGGGACCATCTGTGTCTCCGTGTGTTCACGCCGATACAGCCGCGCGCTCGGGGACCGCGATGCGGCCAATCTCGTCTCGCAACGCATCGAACAGCGGCGCTGAGTCGCGGATATACATATGGCCGCCGGCGAACAAGCGGATTGCGAAGTCGCCGCTGGTTAGCGCGCTCCAGCCGAGCAACCGTTCGCGTGGAGCTGTGGCGTCGTCGCGCCCCCCGTACACCGCTACGGGAATACTCAATGGCGCTTCGTCTCCAATCGCGAAATCCTCCATTAGCGCTATGTCGGCGCGCAGCAGCGGGAGCAGGGCGCGCCACAGCGCCTCGTCACCGGCCAGTGTTTGCGGACCGGCGAACTCGCGCATCAAATGGTCGCGGAACTCGTCGTCCGGCAAGCGATGGATCTCGCCTCGCCGGCCCGGTTCAGGCGCCGGACAAGCTGAGAGAATCAGACGTAGTGGAAGAGGAAGACCCCGGCGGCGCAATTCACGCGACACTTCGAAGGCGATCAACGCGCCCATGCTATGCCCGAAAAATGCGAATGGAGCGGGATCGATGGATTCAAAGGCATCGGCCAGCCGCGCGGCCAGTTCACGAATATTGCGCAACGGCGGCTGGGCCGCGCGCTCTTCCCGGCCCGGCAATTGCACGGGAACCACGTGAGCGGCGCCCGCCAGCGCGGCCTTCCAATCGCGATACACCGACGCGCCCGCGCCGGCATACGGAAAGCAGAAGATGCGCGGCGTGGATCCATCGGCGCCGGCCAGCCCGGGGAACCAGTTTTCGGCCCCCGGCGATTTGAGGACCGGAGCCATCCGGGGCGTCCCGGAAGTGCTGTCCTGGCCGCGAATCAGATCGGACAAGTAGTTGGCGACGTCCAGCAGCGTCGGATAGTTCCAGGCCAGCGTGGTCGGCAAGCGCGCGCCTGCCAATGCCTCCAGCCGGAGAGCGAACGCGATGGCCATCAGCGAATCCATGCCCATCAGGTTGAAGCGCTGCTGAATATCGATTTCACGGTCGGGTTCCAACAACAGGACCGCGGCCAAATGTTGTTTCAGCAGCGATAGTAATTCGGCGCGAGCCTTTTCAGGAGGCAGTTTACGGATTCTTTCCGCCTCTGCCTTGCTCCCTCCGGATTGCGCGGCAACCGCGACAGGTTGCGCGCTCACGCGGCCGAAGAACGGCGGAGTGGCGGAGAAGTTCACAAACGCCTGAAACGTTCGCCAGTCGATATCGGCGACCATGGCCTGGGTCGCGCCGGTTTTCACCAGGTACTCCATCGCCTGGATGGCGCGGCCGGGCGGCATCAATTGCAACCCCAGCCGGGCGAGCGTACGGGCTTCTTCGCGGCCCGCGCTCATGCCCACCTCCGACCACGGACCCCAATCGATGCTCAGCGCCGGCAACCCCTCACGCCGCCGGCGCCAGGCCAGTGCGTCCAGGAAATGATTCGCGGCGGTATAGTGCGACAAATTGACCGATCCCCATAGCGCCGAGACGGAAGAATACGTCACGAAGAAATCCAACTCCAGCTCACGCGTCAACTGGTGCAGGTTCCACGCCGCCGAGATCTTTATCTTTAGCGCGTCCAGAAGGCGGGCGCGATCGAGTTCATCGACCTTGGCGAACCAATTCACGCCGGCCGCATGCACGATTCCGCGCAGCCGGCGCGGCCCACTCTCGATGCGGCGCAGCTCCTCCGCTACACCCGCGTGATCCGTTACGTCCAAGACCAACACTTCCACACTTGCGCCCGCGCGCTCGATGGCCAGGATCATGTCTATCTTCCGCCGTTCCTCGCTGCCGGCGGCCGCCGCGTCCCATGCCGCGCGATCCGCGAGGCCACGCCGGGCCAGCAGCACAATGTGTCCCGCGCCGCGCTCAGCCATCCACAAAGCCGATCGCAATCCGAGTCCCCCCAAACCGCCCGTGATCAAATACGCGCCATCGCGCCGCAACGCCAATGGTTCCGAAGTAGAAGTAGAGGACGCGACCGGCGTCAAGCGCGGAACATATCGAACGCCCCCGCGAAACGCCGCTTGCGATTCTCCGTCGGAGGCTGCAACCGAGATGAGCAACTGGCGGGCTTGCTCCGCCGGCGAATCGCTCGCGGCCAGATCGGTCAGCGAGCCGCGCATCTCCGGATGCTCCAGGAACAAGGTATGCGCGAAGCCCCACACCGGCGTTTGCGCCAGACGCACAACCGCATCTACACCATCGGCGGGCACGGCCTGCGCATTCACTGTCGCCACCCACAGCCGCTTCAGCGCCACCATGCGCGTGAGAGCTTGAGCCAAGGCCATCAGGTCGGCGGTGGAACAGAGGTCCTGATCGCGCTCCAGCGATTCTATAGAGGTCCGCTCAGGGTCCATGCAGTCGAGCGGGCGCAGATACAAAATGTTCCACCGTTCGGTATCCGCGCGGCTCAAGCGTGTCATGATTTCGCTGAGCACTTCGCCGTAGATATCGGTGGAGCAACCGGGACGGACTGAAAATCGCGTAACTCCCGATTTGCGGTCGGTCGTCCGCCGCACGCCCCGTTCCACCGCCGCATCGTAGGATACGCGGAACACTTCGCGCTTGCCGCGCCCCAGGCGAGTGGCTAGCTCCGTGGCGAGTCCGCCGCCGTCGCCGACGATGATCCAGTGCCGCGCCTCGTCATCTTCCAATTTGCTCGCCGCTTCCTCCGGCGGATCTAAGCGGATCCAACGCACGTCGTACAGCCATCCGGAGTGGTGAACCTCGGGCACTGCCGCGGGCGGCGGCTCTTCGCTGGAAACATCGCCGGCGACTACATCGGAAAACCAATACGATTTGGAATGAAATGGGTGTCCCGGTAAATCGGGCCCGCGCCACCGCCCGCCTTCCGGGTACAGCGCGGACCAATCGAAATTCGCGCCCAGCGTATACATCCGGCCCGCCGCGCGCAGTAGGGTGAGCGCCTCTTTTTGTGAACGTACGATCGAGGGTATTGCAACGCAGTTAGCGTCACATCGCCGCACCAGCGAAGAAAGCGAATCGCCCGGACCGGTTTCGAGGAACACCGAAATCCCCCGCCTTTGGAGCTGCGAGACGCTATCGCTGAAACGCACGCACTCGCGCAGATGGCGCCGCCAATATGCGGGTGTGGGAGCGGACGCCAGCGCTTCGCCGGTGACATTTGAGATCAGCGGAATGCGCGGTGCGCGATAAAGTACGCTCGCCGCAACGGTTTCGAACCGGTCGAGAATCTCATCCATCAGCGCGGAGTGAAAAGCTTGCGAGGTGTTTAGACGCCGTGTAGCGATCCTATGCGCTGCGAACGCCGCGAGCGCGCGGTCGAGAACATCGGTGGCGCCGGAGATCACGGTGGTTGCAGGCGAGTTGATCGCCGCCACCGACAGCGCGGTTAGATTCTCAAGCTTCAGCAAGTCGCGGACGACCGACACGCCGGCCGCGACGGCTGCCATGGCGCCCGAGGCCCCAATCGAGGCAATCAGAGATGCGCGCGCCATCACCAACCGCATGCCTTCCTCCGGCTCGAAACAGCCGGCGACACAGGCGGCGGCGTACTCGCCCAAGCTGTGCCCCACCAATGCGGCGGGAGCGATGCCCAGGGAGATCCAGAGACGCGCGAGCGCATACTCCAGAGCAAAAATCGCAGGAGACACAATGAGGGGATCGGCATCGGAACCCAAGCCACCCGCGACCAGCGCTTCCAGCGAGCGGTGGGCGGCGTCGCACTCGGTGAATACCGCCGCGCATCGGCCGAACGGCTCGCGGAACTCGACGAATCGCTCTTGCAACTGCGCACCCATGCCGGCGTACTGCGATCCCTGGCCGCTAAACAAAAACGCAATCCCATCGCCCGCCC
>DATDHK010000564.1:0-5160 GCA_036521635.1 Bryobacteraceae bacterium
GCCACGAACGGCGTGGCCATGGACGTTCCACTGATCTGTGTGTAGAAAGGCAGGAACCCAACGGGAATCTCGGCGTCGGCCGCGTTTCCGTTGGCAACCAGATTGGTTTTGGCGCGCGTCGAAATAATGTCGGAAGTAAACAAGCCGGAGTCGGACGCAAATTCACGGCCCGTGCCGGGCGCCGTGATGGTGGGCACTACTGTCCCTGGAACTCCTCGCGATGAAAAGCTCGCCAGCCCGCCTTCCTTAGTACCCGCGGCAACACCGATCACCCACGGCGGAGTGGCGTAGGGATTCATCGTATTCTTTCCCGGACCGGAATTGCCTGCGGCAAACACCACCACAATATTGTTGTCATGCGCGCTTTTGCTGGCGACCGAAATGGGATCGTCCGGATTGAAAGCGCCATTGCTGCCCCACGAGTTCGAGATCACTCGGATGTTGTAGCGAAACTGATTGGCCAGCGCATATTCGAACCCACCGAGCGCATTCAGAACCAGCAGTGTTGCGCCGGATCCGACGCCGATGAGGTTCGCGCCCGGCGCCACGCCGGCATACAATCCGCCGGATGCCGCACCAGTGCCGCCCACGATACCGGCGCAGTGCGTGCCATGTCCGGAATTCGTGTCCGTATTCGGGACGTTCTCAATGTAGAGCAGCGGCGTGAAGCCGGTGAGTGTGCCCGTGTCGGTGAGCTGTTGGACGTTTTGAATTACATGCTCGGGATAGTGGACGTCTGAATGGGTTCCATCAATACCGGAGTCGTTGATCTCGACCGCGAAGTTTCCCTTGCCGGAGACTGGCATTCCGCCGTTCATCCTCGTAAAATTCGGATCGGTGCGCGCGCGGTCGACGCCCGTCAGCATTCGGGTTTGGTTGTTGAGATATTCCAACCGGTCGTTCAGCCATATGGAGCGAACTTGAAAATTCGAAGCCAATGCCCGCACCTGACCGGCGGTGGCGGGAAATGCCACCATTCCAAGATGTTGCAATGTAAGGCCCTTATTGACTCCAGCTAGCGAAAGCGCCGAGAGATGCGCAGCGTTGAGCCCGCTGGTCGTATTGAAGGTTACAATCACGGTTCCGGTATTGGCGGAATCTGGCAAACCGGTGAGCTTAGCCGACAGAGAAGGTCCAAGTGTCGCGGCCGAGCTAATGAAGCTTGTCAGGACGCCGAAAAGAATCGCTCTGCTAAACCACTTAATTCCAATCATTTGTCGTCTCTCCTCCAGTGAGCGCACCTCGGGCTTGGCAGCATGGGTCGATTTTTCTATCGAGCACCTCAGCGGCGTGGTGCTTTCTTAATCTTTCGTCATATGGACTCGGAGGCCGGGGAATCGTTTCAAGAAAAATAGCAGTGCTACTAGTGCTATACTGATCCCAAGATGTCACCTGCAACTTCAGAATCGGGCAAAGTTACAACCCATCAACGGATCCTGCGGGTTGGCAAGAGTCTATTTGCGAATCGGGGATACGAACACACCAGCACGTCGGCCATCGCACGGCAGGCGGGAACCAGCGAATCCCAATTGATGAAGCATTTTGGCAACAAGGCCGGGCTGCTGGAAGCCGTCTTTGTGGAAGGCTGGACCAGGATTACGGACGAAGCGCGGGCGGCGATTCAAGATGTGACCTCGCCTTTGCGGAAGCTGCAAACGATCTCGGGTTGTATTCTGGGGAGCTTGGAACGCGATCCCGAACTGAAGCTGCTGATGCTGCTGGAGGGCCGCCGGATCCGCAAGGAGGGCCAAATGGTGGCCCTGACGCAAGGATTCCTGGGCTTCGTGCAACTGATCGATGGCGTGCTGTATGAAATGCGGGATTCGAATATTCTGCGGCCGGAGCTCAACCCGCAAGCGGTCCGGTCGGCGCTGATGGGAATGCTGGAGGGCATGCTGCGCGACCGTTTTCTGGCCGACCGCCTGGGATTCCCGGCCGATTTCAATCTACAACAGCTACAGGAAATGCTCGCCTGCGTGCTAGGTTCGTTTATTCTGAAATCGGCGGAAGTGCGCTGAAGTATACATTACTTCCCGCTTCCCAGAATTCTGTTCAACTCCGCGATGCGCTCGTCCAGTTCCTTGCGAAGCGCTTCGTATCTTTCAACCGCGTCGCGGCCCACCCTCTGATCCGTGCTGTTCGTCAAGGTATACAAATACGTGATGTGCGTTAGCAGCTCCGGCTTGCTATAGCGAATCGATGGCGTGATCAAATGCGATGCCAGCTCATTCAGCTTGGTCAGCGTATCGCCCGCTCCACCGGAGGAGTCGCGTAGCTTCGCCTGCGCCGCCCGCACGCGCGCCACTGTCTTGTTTGCATCGCTCACCAGATCGCGCACGCGCACGTTGTGCGCATGTTGCTCGCGCAGATCCGCAATCGTCACGCCGTCCCTCAGCACACGCGGATCTTCGACCACTGTCAACGGCTGCGTTGCGCTCCACGAACCGGCCGTCATCCGCAAAGTGTATTTTCCCGGCGCCGCCACCGGACCGTTAGGCCCCTCCGGACGCGCGTTGTTCATCCATGGCCCGGGATAGCGAAGGTCCCAGGTGAAGCGATGCATGCCCGGGCTTTTGTCCAGGCGCGTCGGCCCGCTGCGTATACGGAATCCCCCTTCTTCATCGTCGCTGGGCGCGGCGTCGGCTTCCGCATTCCGGTCTTCGCCGCCGCTGCCCGCGCTCGTAAACTTGCGCACCAGATTTCCCGATTCATTCAGAATGTCGAGCGTGACTTCACCGGCCGGCGCGCCTCCAAAATAGTAATCGATGGCCGCTCCGGCAAGCGGATATTGAACGCCCGGTCGGCCGCCCAGCCCGCCACCTCCGCGCGGCGGCGTCCGAATGGCTTCGCGCGGTTCAAGGAGGAACACCGGCAACGCAGCAATCTCGCCGCTCGCCTGATGCAGCGGCGTCAGGTTGTCCAGTATCCAAAACGAACGGCCTTGCGTTGACAGCACCAGATCCTTGCGCGTCAGCTTGATGTCCGTCACCGGAGTCGCCGGCAGATTCAACTGGAACGATTGCCAACGCTCGCCGTTGTCAAACGAAATGTACATGCCGAACTCCGTACCGGCAAACAGCAACCCGGCGCGATCGGGATCTTCCCGGACTACGCGCGTGGGCTCGTCGGCAGCAATCCCATTTTTTCCATCCGTGAGGCGCGTCCATGTTTTGCCGAAGTCGTCGGTGCGGTAAATGTACGGCGCGAAATCGCCCAGCAGATAACGATACAGGGCGACGTACGCAGTCCCGGCGCGGTGCGGACTCGGCTCGATATTCTGAACGCGCCCGCCCGGTGCAAGGCCCTTGGGCGTTACGTTCGTCCACGTTTTCGCGTCGTCGCGCGTTACGTATACGAGGCCGTCATTCGAGCCCGTCCAGATCACACCTTTCTGGACAGGCGACTCTCGAATCGAATACAGCGTGCTGTAAACTTCTTCGCCGGTGGAGTCGCGCGTGATCGGTTCGCCGCTGGCGCCTTGGCCCTCCGGCGGATGGGCCGTGAGATCCCCACTGATGCGCTGCCAGGTAACGCCGCCGTCGCGTGTACGGTGCAGATATTGAGATCCATAATAAATGTCGTGCGGCGCGTGCGGCGAAACTTCCATCGGCGAGACGCGCTGGAAACGGTAAATCAATTCCGTTCCCGGATTGCCGTAGAGCGACTGCGCGCCGATCCAATAGCGCTCCTCATCCGTGGTCGTAAGATTCCACCGGCTGAACTGGCCCTTGCAACTTCCAAAAACGATTTCCGGATTCACCGGATCGGGAATGATCGGCCCGGTCTCGCATCCGGGCCCCACGCGAAAATCCTGTCCGTTGCCGAGCGGAAGACTGGGAACAATGACGGTGGTGTTGTCCTGCTGCGCGCCATACACGCGATACGGATATTGGTTGTCCACGGCCACTTGATAGATTTCGGCCGTCGGTTGATTGGCCTGAGTGCTCCAGCTTCGTCCGCCGTCGAGTGAAACATTCGCGCCGCCGTCGTTGGCCTGGATCATATAATCGGAATTTTTAGGATTGATCCAGAGGTCGTGATTGTCGCCATGCGGAACAGGCGCGCGGCGAAACGTCCGGCCGCCGTCCGTGCTTTTGAACCAGCCCTCGTTGCCGACAAACACGACGTCGGCGTTGTTGGGATCCACGCCCAGCGTGTCGTAGTAAAACGGCCGCGTGATCAGCGATCCTGCGCCGTTGACGAGCGACCATGTTGCGCCGGCGTCTTCAGAACGGTACAGGCCGGAGCCAGGCTTGGCCTCGATGAGCGCATAAATACGATTGGGGCTGGATGCAGAAATCGCCACGTTACTGCGTCCGAAAAGTTCGTTCGGCAGACCGTTCGCGAGCTTCGTCCACTTCTCGCCACCGTCAGTGCTCTTATAGATTCCGCCCTCGCGCGCGCCGCTAACGATGGTCCAGGGCTTTCGCTGCCCGTGCCACATCGACGCGAAAATCACGTTGGGGTTGCCGGGTTGCAGCTCGAGGTCCGCCGCGCCGCAGGTGTCGGAAATGAAGAGAATATTCTTCCAGGTCTTGCCGCCGTCGGTGCTGCGATAGACGCCGCGCTCCTTGTTCGCGATGAACGGATTTCCGGTTGCGGCCACGTAGACGACATCCGGATTCGAAGGATGCACGCGCACGGTTGCGATTTGCCCAACATCGCGCAGGCCGCTGAACGACCAGGTTTTTCCGGCGTCCGCCGACTTGTAGATCCCGCGCCCAATGGACACATTGCTGCGGATCTTCGACGAACCCGTGCCTGCATAAATAATGTTCGGATCGGATAACGAGACCTCGACAGCGCCCATCGATCCCAGCGGAATCTGACCGTCCGAAACATTCGCCCACGTGTGGCCGGCATCGGTGGTTTTCCACACGCCGCCTCCAGTGGAGCCCATATAAAAGGTGTAGGGCTGAGAGGGCACGCCGGTCACCGCGGTGACGCGTCCGCCGCGCTCCGGCCCAATCATGCGATAACGCATGCCGGACCAAAGTGCGGGATTGTACTTCGGGCCGTCAGCGCCAAGATGAAACGAAAACGCAAGCATCAACATCGCGGCGCCAGTACCACGTCGGAACATAGTTGGATTTTAACAGTGTGGGGCAGGTTGGTAACCTGCGGCCGATTGGTAATCGGCCTGTCGCTTGGAAGCTTCAC
>DATDHK010000565.1:0-8126 GCA_036521635.1 Bryobacteraceae bacterium
GGAACCAGCAATGGCGAAGGCTGGCCGGCGCAGGCCCGGCAGCTCGGCGCGGAGCTGAAGATGAACATCGCCACGGCCGAGTGCTGTTGCGTTTATAACATGCTCAAGCTCACCCGGCATCTTTATTCATGGACCGCCGAGCCGAGCTATTTCGATTACTACGAGCGGGTGCTGCTCAACCATCGCATCGGGACGATTCAGCCCAAGACCGGATATACGCAATATTACTTGTCGCTCTATCCAGGCGCGTGGAAGACGTTTAACACGGAGGATCAATCCTTCTGGTGCTGCACCGGATCGGGTGTCGAGGAATATTCGAAACTCAACGACAGCATTTATTGGCACGACAACGAAGGCGTGTTCGTGAACCTGTTCATTCCTTCCGAGCTGAACTGGGCTGAGAAAGGATTCAGGCTGCGGCAGGAAACCAAATTTCCCGAGCAGCAGAGTACGGCTCTCGTGGTGACTGCCACCAAGCCCGTGCAAATGCCGATGCGCCTGAGAGTTCCTGCGTGGCTGAAATCCGCGCCTACGGTCAAGATTAATGGCCGAGCGCTCGAGGCGTCCGCCAGTCCCGGAAGTTATCTCACGCTCTCAAGAACCTGGAAAACCGGCGACCGCGTGGAGATGGAATTGCCAATGCACCTGAGTGTCGAGAGTATGCCCGACGATCCCAAGACGCAGGCGTTCCTCTATGGACCGCTAGTGCTGGCTGGCGATCTTGGGTCCGAAGGGCTGAGCGAAAAGGTAATAGTTGGCCCGAACGCCCCGCCGATGCGCCGGTCGAACGCCAATGTTCCTGTACGGCCGGACGCTCCGCCGAGGGTTCCGTCCATCGACATTCCTGTGTTCCATGCCGCGCCAAATGCCGACCCCGCTTCGTGGATCAAGCCGGGCGACAAGGCGCTTACATTTCGAACTGCGGGCCAGCAGAAGGATGTCGATCTCGTCCCCATCAACAGCATTTTCGACAAACGCTACTCAGTCTACTGGCAGGTCTCGTAGCGTTTAGAATTCGATGTTCGCCCGGAATTCGATTCTGCGCGCCGCCGAGAACGCGTTGCCATTCGCGCTTTGTCCAAAGCTGGTGCTTTGAACGCTCAAGGAGTTTGGAGGCCCGCCGGTTGTAAATGTGAACGTCGGGTGGTTGGTAGCATTCAGAAATTCGGCTTGGAACGTGAAGCGGACTGACTCGCGAATCGGAATGCTCTTGTTCACCGACAGGTCGATGTTGTACTAACCTGGTCCGTAAACATATGGGCGGAACCCAAACGAACCGGCGGTGTTGTTCGGACTTAGCAACGCGCTATTGGCTGCCCCATTAGCGCCAATGAATTTTGGATCGATCAGGGTCACCCACGGATTCCCCGTGCGAAACACGCCGATCGATTTCTGAAGATCTGCAACACTCAGACCGTTCAAATTAACACCGGAGTCGGTGTTGTTAAAGGTGTTGAAGCCGTTGTTGAATTGGAATGGATTCCCGCTCTGGATCACCACGATGGTTCCCAGAGTCCACCCGCCGACGGTGTAATTGGCCAGCTTGCTCTGGCTCAGGAAAGGCTTGCCTTTTCCGAACGGAAGATCGTACGTGCCACTGGCATGCACCACGTGGCGAATATCGAAAAGGCTCGGCCCGTAGTTGAGCCGGAAGTTCCGCTGCGTGTAATAGATGTTGTTGCCCTCGCCCTGAATCCCGTTTTGCGCCGCGATCCCCAGTGAGTGCGCCCATGTGTAATTCACGTTGAACTGGGCGCCATGCGTAGGTCTTTGCCGGAACGCGATCTGGAGGCCGTGGTAGTTGGAATGCCCGGCCGCATCCAGATACAGAACTCCGCCGCCCCCGTTGGCGTATGGGTTCACTTGCCAGAAGTTGATGGGATAACCGGCGCCGGGTGACGTCGTCAGGGTTGGAGTCTGGCAGGGAGCAAAATTGGCGGTTCCAACCAGATTGCAATAGAACTGCCGAGTGTTGAGCAACACCTGCGCCATTGAGCCGGCGGCGCCGTTCAACAAGTTGTTGATGTAAGTGCTATTCGTGAAATTCGATGTTGCGCTTCCAAACGCGCCGCTAAAAATCGGCAGAGGAACCTGGCCGGCAAGTCCGTTGTTGGCGAAGGAATTGCCCTTGCCGTTGGCCTGATTGATTTTCAGGTTACTCTGCGCGCCCTGGAATTCTTTGAGAAATCCATTTTCGACGATGTTCAATTCGTTGATGTTGTAACTGAGCCACTGGTGCAGAGCGAGGTTTCCGACGTAACGGACTTCAAGAGCGCTGCCCGATCCGATGAGGCGTTGAATGCCGAAGTTCCATTGCTCCACGTAAGGCATCTGGATGTTGGGGTTGATTGCGCGGAAAGTATTTCCCCACAATTGCGATGCGGGAACCGACGTGGAATAAGTGGGCGGCGTCAGAACGTAGTTTGGAAGGGGGTCGCCGAATGAGACAGAACCGGCTTGAAATGTTCCGAGCGCCGGAGACGAGTCGCCGCCTTGGAAGAAGAACGCGCCGGAGTTTGAAGCATACGCCCAGATATTCTGAGCGCCTTCCGCATAGCGGCGCAACGAATATCCGGCGCGTATAACTGTTTTGTCTTTTCCGGCGAGCTTGCCGAGAATACCGCTAGTCCAGCTCGGGCTCCACGCCAGCGCGATGGCTGGAGATGGGTTGAACTTCTCCGCGTTGTAGGCATATCTACGCGCTTGAAATATGGGATTGCTCACACCACCGAGAGTGCCGGGCGAATTGATGACGCCGACCGGGGTAGGTCCCCACAGATCCGCGATCGATTTCGGACTGCTGTAGAATCCAGTGATGTCGTGATCGGCGCCGTAGATGTCCCACCTCAATCCGTAGTTCAGTGTGAGATTCGGACGGAGCTTCCAGCGATCCTGCGCCCACAAGCCGCCCGCTTGTTGGACTTCGTCGAGATTGTACGCGCCGAATGATTTGTACTGGCCGGTCTTGGGGTCGAGAGGGCGGCCAACCTGAATTTGGACCCGGCTGACACGGGCCGCGAGCAAAGCGTACAACGCGCGCGCATTTCCCTGAATCGTGGTGTTCTGCGATGCCAGCGCCGCGTTGATGACGTTCGAGGCTGGATCCTGGCCGTCGAGAGCAAATGTGTAACTCGGTTCGCCGCCCGGTCCGTTCCAGTAGTGATCCTGTTCATGGAAATAGCTTCCGCCGAAAACGAACGAGTGGGAACCCTTCTGCCAATTCAAACTGTCGACCACATTTATCAGCGGATAGAACGAGGAGATCGGCACCCTCGGATAGGCATTGCCATAGGGGCTCGTGAGTCCGTAAGGCCAAGCTTGCCGGTACAGACTGGTCAGGTCGACGGGAACGCTCGAGATGTCGAAATTGTCGAACTGATGCATGTAGCCGGCGTGAAATTGGTTCACTAGCGTAGGCTTGAAAACCCAGTCCAGGCCGAAGCCCGCGATGCGATTGTTATGCGCGTTGGAGTTGAAGGTGAGTTTATCCTGGGGAAGATCGCCGGGAAATTGCGGAGCGTTCGTTAGATCATTCGTAGTTTTGGTCTGGCCGTAGGAAAGGAACACGCGGATCTTTTCTGAAGCGTTCCAATCGACGCGCGCGGTCGGGAAATAGACTGTGTCCCGATGCGCATATTGGAAGCTCAAATTATTGATGTTGGGATCGGATGTTGGTATGAGCGATCCCATGCCATAAGTACCGCTGATTGCCTGCAGCGAACTGGCAACGTTTGAATTCACCTTGGATGGCAGACCGCCCGCGCCCGCAACTTGAAGCAAGTTGATGGTCTGAAGCGCGCCGCTGGCATCCTTGTACGAGAACAATCCCTGCTGTGCTGCTGGGCTTAAGACAACGGCCGTGAGGTTGCCCGAAAAAGGCTGAATGGATTTTGCCAGCGTACCGAAGAAGAACAACTTGTTCTTGATAATGGGGCCGCCAACGCTGCCGCCGAAGTCATTCAACTTCAAAATATTTCTAGGCTGGTTGCGCGCGTTGTTGATCCAGGAATTCGCGTTGAGAACGTGGTTGCGGAAGTCTTCATACAGGCGTCCGTGGAACGCGTTGGTGCCGCGGCGGGTCACGATGCTGATGCGCATTGCGGAGGTGCCGATGCCACCCAGGTCCACTTGCGCGGTCTGAGTGGTCATCTCGGCGACGTCCTCGATACGCGGTTGCACCGCCGTCGTCCCGTACTGGAATCCACCGCTTCGAAAGCGATTGCTGATACCGGGCGTGCCGTCGAAGTCCGCGCTCACCACCGCGCCTCCCGGCAAGTTATCCCAGGTGCCGATAACGGACCCTAGTCCTCCGGTGCTGGACCAACCGGGAACCAGGAATGCCAGGCTCATTATGTTGCGGCCGCTCACCGGGAGATTCACAACTTGTTTGGTGTCGAGCGTGTCGGACAGCGTGCTCGAATCCGTCTCCAACAGAGGTGAAGCTGCATCGGTCACCGTCACTGTCTGGGTGGTGCCCCCGACCTTGAGAACCACATTGACCGTGGTGACACGAGCGGTCTGAACCTGAACGGCCTGAAAGACCTGAGTATCAAAACCCGGCTTAGTCACGGTTAGTTGGTAGATACCGAATGAGAGATTGGGAAAAGAGTACGTACCATTAGCTTGCGTTTCGGCCTTGCGGACGTCGTTAGTCTCAGTGTCGCGGAGCTGCAACTGAGCAGCCGGCACGGTGGCGCCAGCCGGATCCAGGACAGCGACGCTGACCGATCCCACGTTGCTGGTCTGCGCCCACGCCGCGAATGCCCCCAGAACCAAACAGGCCAGAGCAAGTCTTATGATCCAGATGTTGAGTTGAGATTTCATGCTTCCCCCTTTTCGGTTGAAAAGCCTTCCTCATGGAGGATCGGCCGCCCGGTTGGCCGAGCCGACCCACACGTTTGCAACAGTGTAAGCGCTAACAATATCCCTGTCAAGCGGGATTTGAATTAACGTCCGGATGCGGGGGAAAACACCGCTAGTCGTTTAAGATTGTTAAGAAACGGCATACAATGGGGGAACAATATGAGCCTCGATCAGGTCGCCCGGCGAGCCAAAGTCTCTACCGCAACGGTGTCCCGTGTGCTGAACAATGCAAGCGTGGTCAAGGGTTCCACCCGGGCCCGGGTGATGAAGGCCATCACGGAGTTGAAATACCATCCCAATCTACACGCACGCAGTCTGGCCGGCGGTAAGAACCGCACCATTGGCGTGATCGCTTCCAACATGGAGAATCCGTTTTTCTTCGACATCTACAAGACAGTGGAAGCCGATGCGCACGCCCGCGGACATGAAGTGGTGGTGGCCAATACGGATTACCGGCCCGAACAACTGGTGGCCAGCATCCGGCTGATGATCGGCCGGCGTGTCGCAGGCTTAGCAGTGGTGGTATCGGAGATGGATCCGGCGCTGACAAAAGAACTGGCCGAAAGCCGTATACCAGTAGTTTTCTATGACGTCGGCACACCTCGTCCGAACATCACCAACATACGCGTCAATTACCGCCGTGGAATAGAGATGGTGATCGGTTACCTGCATAGTCTGGGGCATCGGCGGCTGGGCTTCGTTGGACATCACGCGGGGCTGGCCCCGATCAATGAGCGCATGCGGGCAGTGCTGGACGCGGTCGCGCGAAATCCCGCCCTGGAAGTTAAGACTGCGGCGGACGCCGATACGTTGGAGGGCGGGCGGCAGGCCACGCGCGTGTTGCTCGCATCCGGCTATTCGCCCACGGCGATTATTTGCGTGAACGACATCACGGCTGTAGGAGCGCTACGCGAATTACGTGAGCGCGGAATCCGCGTGCCGCAAGATGTTTCGGTCACCGGATTCGACAACGTCAAGCTTTCCGAGTTTTGTTACCCGTCGCTCACAACGGTTCACATCCCGCGCGAACGGATCGGCCACATTATTGTGGACGCTTTGATTCCGCAGCCGGGCGCGGCGGCGGCAGAGCACGAGATCGTCATCGATCCCGAGTTCATGGTGCGCGACTCGACCGGGCCTGCGCCGGCGGGGCGTAAGCGCTAGATGCAAGCGGTTACAGCGAAGAGCGTGCTGCGTAGATAATAGTTAGATGATGAATGCTAAATCCCGCCGGATGAACTTCGGTGTGATCGTTGGCAACCGCGGATTCTTTCCGGACCACCTCGCGCGCAGCGGACGCTCGGAGATGTTGGCGGCCATCGAGAAGGCCGGCTACGAAGCGACTGCCGTTGATCCTGAGGAGACCAAATTCGGCGCCGTGGAAACCCGCGTGGAGGCGGCGCGGTGCGCGGACCTCTTCAAGCGGAATCGAGATGCAATCGACGGAGTCATCGTCACCCTTCCCAACTTTGGCGACGAGCGCGCCATTGCCGACACTTTGCGAATGGCCGATCTGGATGTGCCGGTGCTGGTGCAGGCCACGCCGGATACCCCCGGCCGCATGACGATCCGCGATCGCCGCGACAGCTTCTGCGGCAAAATGTCGGCTTGCAATAATTTGATGCAATACGGCATTCCTTATTCGCTGACGACGTTGCACACCGAGGCGCCCGACTCCGAGGTCTTCAGGCGCGATCTGGACTGGTTCGCTGCCGTGTGCCGCGTGGTGCGGGGCTTGCGGCGCTTGCGTATCGGCGCGATCGGCGCGCGGCCGGCGGCATTCAACACTGTTCGCTACAGCGAAAAGATCCTCGAGGCTAATGGAATTTCGGTCGAACCGATCGATCTCTCCGAGATATTGGGACGCATCGAGCGCATGGGCGATCAGGATTCAGCCGCGACTGCGAAGTTGGATTCGATCCGGAAGTATGTGTCCACGGATCAAGTGCCGATCGAAGCTTTGCTGAAGATGGCAAAGTTGGGCGCGGTCATCGATCAATGGATGGAGCAGACACAAGTGGCCATCAGCGCGGTGCAGTGCTGGACTTCACTCGAAGAGTTTTTCGGTGTTGTGCCGTGCACGGTGATGAGCATGATGAGCGAAAATCTGATGTCCAGCGCCTGCGAAGTGGATATTTGCGGCGTGGTCGGGATGCACGCCCTGCAGCTTGCTTCCGAGACTCCAAGCGCGTTGCTCGATTGGAACAACAACTACGGCGACGATCCCGACAAGGCGGTCTGCTTCCACTGCAGCAACTTACCCAAGCATTTCTTCAAATCGGTGCGCATGGATTTCCAGGAGATCATCGCAGGCACGGTGGGCAAAGAAAACACGTATGGCACTTGTGTCGGATTGGTAAAACCCGGACCCATGAGCTTCGCCCGGTTTTCAACCAATGACCGCGAAGGGAAGATTCACGGGTACGTAGGTGAGGGCGAGTTCACCGACGATCCACTGGACACGTTTGGCGGCGCCGGCGTGGTGCGGATTCCAAAGCTGCAGCAGCTGCTCCGTTATATTTGCGAGCGTGGTTTCGAACATCACGTCGCCGCCAACCTGGCTTCGGTGGGAGGGGCGGTGCGCGAGGCGGCAACGCGCTATCTGGGTTGGGAAGTGCATCGACACGATGGTGAAAAGTCAGAAGCGCACGTCTAAAGGATGTCCTGAAAAGACTGCCGGCCGCGTAGCGTTTCCCATTTTCACAATGACATTGCGGCGCAACGGTGGCAGCATTTTCGAACCGTGGGCGAGACGCAGGGACAGCACGCGGCGCATGTCGTTCCAATTCATTTGCAAGCCCATCCACTCGCCCTTGCGGTAGTTGAACGAGGCGCCATCGTCCTCATACAGCAGGAACGAAGAATCGGCGCCGGGATAGATCGAAATGGTGAGCGGCTCATCTACTTGTTCGCCGGTGTATTGTTTCACGGGGCCGAGCGGCAAAATCGATCCTGCCCGAACATAAAGCGGAGTGGTCTCGAGATCAACCTTGCGGCTGACTTCCCGGCCTCCCGCGTGACGCTCGCCCGTCCAGAAATCGTACCAAGCCCCGCGCGGCAGATAAATCTGGCGCAATGTTGCGCCCTGCTCTACCACCGGCGCCACCAGCACATTGCGGCCCCAAAGATATTCGTCGCCACGCGCTACTGCGGCCGCGTCGTCCGGATAGTGCAGCCATAGCGCGCGCATCACCGGCAGGCCAGTCAGCGCACACTCGCGCACCGCGCTGTACAAATAAGGCAGCATGCGGTAGCGCAACTCC
>DATDHK010000566.1:0-1758 GCA_036521635.1 Bryobacteraceae bacterium
GTCAGGATTTGCCGGTTGAGCCTGCGCCGCGTGGAATTGCGCCTGCGGGTGCTGCGGCTCCGGCCCCACAAGGAGTGCGGCAATGACGCCCAGCGACACTCTCCGTCCGCAAATGGACCGGATTCAACGTAACGCGCTCATCGTGGGCGTGGTTGCACTGGCGATCAGTCTGGTAGGGCTTTTCACCGACGCCCCGCATTTCTGGCAGGGATACCTATTCGGCTATCTGTTCTGGAGCGGGTTGGCCATCGGCTGCCTGGGCATTTTCTTTTTGCACAATGTGGCCGGCGGAAACTGGGGTGTCGCCATTCGGCGATTCATCGAGAGCGGTGTGCAGACTTTGCCGCTAGTCGCGCTACTCGTCATGCCGATTCTCGCTTCGCTGCGCACCTTGTACAAATGGACCGATCCGGAAGTGATCGCGCACGATTTCGCAGTGGGGCACAAGGTAGCGTACATGAACGCGCCGTTCTTCATCGTAAGAACATTGGCTTATTTTGGCATCTGGCTGTTTCTCGGTTTCCGCATTCTGAAGATGGCCAACGAACACGATCGCACCGGCGACCCGGGCCTATTCCGCCGCATCAAGGGCATCAGCGCGCCGGCGCTGCTGATTTTCGTGGTGACCACAACGCTCGCGTTCATCGATTGGGTCATGTCGCTCGAGCCCGCCTGGTATTCAACAATTTATCCATGGTTGTTCACTATCGGCGAAGTGCTGATGACGTTTGCGTTCATGATCGCGCTGCTGGTGCTGCTCTCCAAGCGCGAGCCGTTCGCCAGTTTCCTGAAGCCGGACCATTTTCACGATCTCGGAAATCTGATGCTGGCTTTCACCATGCTGTGGGCCTACATGGGATTGGCGCAATTCCTGATTATCTGGGCGGAGAATCTGCCCGACGAAATTCCCTGGTACATCCGGCGCTTCAGCGGCGGTTGGGGATATCTGGCGTTTTTCATCGCCATCTTCCACTTCTGCATTCCCTTTTTCCTGTTGCTCCAGCGCTTCATGAAGAGACGGCCGGAATTGCTGCGATGGCTGGCCATCTGGATGATCGTCATTCGCATCGTGGATATTTTCTGGGTAGTGGAGCCGGCCTTCCGCCAGCGAGGATTCGAAATTTACTGGACGGACATCGTGGCGCCGATCGGCATTGGCGGCATCTGGGTCGCATTCTTCATCCGCAATCTGAAAGCGCGGCCGTTGCTGGCCTCCAACGATCCGCGGCACACTTATTTTGCGCAGGGGCACGGGCACTGATATGGATCACAGCGTCGAACATATTCCCAACGGATCGTCCGGCCACGAGGAGCGCGAGGTTGACGTACGAACGATCGTCGTGTCGCTGGCTGCGCTGCTGGTGGGAGCGATGTTGACCGCGTTTCTTACGATCGGCATCTTCCGCTATTTCCATACTGCGAACAAGGTCGACCAAACGGCCAAGGAAAATCCTCAGCAGATTCCGCCGGAGCCGCGCGTGGAAGAGCGGCCTTATGAGCAACTGATAACTGTGCGGGCGCGGGAGGAACGCATTCTCAATTCGTACGCCTGGGTGGACAAGAAGGAAGGCGCGGTGCGGGTGCCGATCGCGAATGCGATTGACATGCTGGCGCAGAAGGGGTTGCCTTCGCACGATTATTTGGGAGATATGCTGGCGGGGAGGAAGCCTCCGATGCCGCCCAAGGCGCCTCCGCAAGGAAGTAAAAATGCGAAGTAAGAATGTGGGGCAGGTTGGTAACCTGCGGCCGATTGGTAAT
>DATDHK010000567.1:0-3711 GCA_036521635.1 Bryobacteraceae bacterium
GGAGTTGATCATGTCGCGGTAGATGGCGGGAAGGCGATCCGGATCCTCGCCCCGCTCGCGCAAGGCGGCACGTTGCTCCTCATCGCACAGGTAGGCGAGATTCACTTCGTCGAGTTGCAGATAGCGGCAGCCCGCCGCGGCAAAATCTTGAATGGCGTCGCGGTAGGCCAGTGAGAGATCGTGATAGAATGCGTCCATCTCCGGATAGATGTCCGCGCTGACGGCGCGCCGTCCGCCGCGGAAGTGCAGGACACTCGGCGAAGGAATGGTCATTTTGGGCGTGACGCCGGAAGTATGATCGCGTAAAAAGCGGAAGTGTTCCACCATGGGATGCGCCGAGTATCCCAACTTGCCGGTAACGCGCAAGCCCGTGGGATGCGTTTCGATGCCTCCCTTGAACGCGATGCCGCGGTCGGATCGGAATCGCTCGACGCCGTCGAGTTGTCCCAGGAAATCGAAGTGCCACATGGCGCGGCGAAACTCACCGTCGGTGGCGCTCCGCAATCCGATCTGCGCCTGGCGGGCAATGATCTGCTGGATAGCAGCGTCTTCAGCGGCGCGCAGTTCGATGGCGGATATTTCACCTAATTCCCGGCGAGCGCGGGCGTCTTTCAAGGAGGAAGGACGAAGCAGGCTGCCGACATGGTCGGCACGAAACGGAGGCGACGTGCGAATCATAAGAGGTCGAATGGCAAGCCGGTGTAGTTTTCCGCGAGAGCCATCGCCGCCGAGCGAGAGCTGGTCACTTGATCGAGTTCGGCCAACTGCCGGCGATAATCAAACCCTTCCGACCCTTCGAAGAGATGCAGCATCGAGGTCATCCACCAGGAAAAGTGTTGGACCCGCCAGATCCGGCGCAGGCAGACTTCGGAGTATCGCTCCAACAACTCCGCCGAGCCGCTAAGATACCATTCCTCGATCGCACGGGCCAGAACGCGCACGTCCGCAACGGCAAGGTTCATGCCCTTGGCGCCTGTGGGCGGCACGATATGCGCGGCGTCGCCTGCCAGAAACAAGCGCCCGTATTGCATTGGTTCGATGACGAAGCTGCGCATCGCCGTGACGCCTTTTTGAATCACGGGACCGCAATTCAACTGGAACCCGTCGTCCGTCTCGAAACGGCGTTGCAATTCCTCCCAAATGCGTTGGTCCGGCCAACCCGCAATATCTTCTTCGGGCCTGCATTGCAGATAGGCGCGGGTGATTTGCGGCGTGCGCATGCTGAGAAGCGCGAAGCCTCGCTCGTGATGCGCATAGACGATCTCGTGCGAGGCCGGCGGGGCTTCGGCCAGGATTCCAAGCCAGCCAAACGGGTAAGCCTTTTCGTAGGTGGAAAGCACTCCGGCGGGAATCGATGGGCGGCAGACTCCGTGGAATCCATCGCAGCCGCCGATGAAATCGCAGGCGATCTCGTGGGCCTCTCCGCCGTGCTGAAACGTGACACGTGGTGCGCCGGTCTTCAAATCGCGGATCTCGACCTGTTGCACCTCGAAGAAGATTTCGCCGTCCGCCGCGATCCGCGCGTCGATCAAATCCTTAACAACTTCGTGCTGTGCGTACACACAAACGCTCCGGCCGGTGAGCGCATGCATGTCGATGCGATGTCTCTGGCGATTGAAGCGGAGTTCGATCCCGCGATGAACCAAGCCTTCGCGGCGCATGCGCTCGCCGGCTCCGGATTCGTTCAGCAGATCCACTGTCCCTTGTTCCAGGACGCCCGCGCGAACGCGATTTTCGACATGCTTGCGAGTCTGGGCCTCGATGACGATACAGTCAACGCCCGCAAGATGCAAGAGCTGGCCCAGGACGAGTCCGGCTGGCCCGGCTCCGATGATGGCAACTTGGGTACGATGGCAATGCGCACTCATCCACGGCCAATCTATCATGAGGAAACGAGTGAACGAGTACCCCAGAACAACACCGGGCAGCCAACCAGAATATGCGAGTCCCGCCTACAAGAGCACAGCGTTGCGCGCGCCGTCACGGCCGTTGATCCGCTTGCCGCATTCGCTGAGTGAACTGACCGGCCCGGTTTATGGACACAATCCGATCGGTCCCACGGATAACGATTTGACGCTCCACTTCCCGGAACCGCCGCAGGGAGAGCGCATCATCGTGGCAGGGCGAATTCTGGACGAAGACGGCCGCGGCGTACCCAACGCGATGGTTGAGATGTGGCAGGCCAACGCGGCGGGCCGTTATCGCCACCAGCGTGACGATCATCCGGCGCCACTCGATCCGAATTTCCTGGGAGCCGGACGGATGATCGCCGACGAGGCTGGCAACTACCGTTTCGTTACCATCAAACCCGGCGCCTATCCATGGCGCAACCACAATACCGCGTGGCGTCCGGCGCATATTCATTTTTCATTGTTCGGACCGGCGTTCGTCACACGGCTGGTGACGCAGATGTACTTTCCCAACGATCCGTTGATTCCGCTTGACCCCGTGCTGCAATCGATACCGGACAGCGCGGCGCAAGCGCGTCTCGTGTCCCAATTCGATTTGTCGATCACTGAGCCGGAATGGGCTCTCGGGTATCGTTTCGACCTCGTGCTGAGAGGGCGCAGGGCAACGCCCTTTGAGGAGGCTGGAAAATGAGCTTGATTCCGACCGCCTCGCAAACGGTAGGCCCATTCTTCAACTTCGCGCTCACGACGAATGCATCTTTGGGAGTCCTCGCGCGCGATGGCGCTAAGGGTGAGCGAATTTTCCTATCGATCCGCGTGGTGGACGGCGCCGGAGCGCCCGCACCCGGCGATGCCATGATTGAGTTATGGCAGGCCGACGCGCAAGGCTGCTACGCGCACGCCGATCCGAACTTCAGCGGCTTCGGCCGCCTGGAAACAGACCTGAATGGCTGCTGCACTTTCGAGACGATCAAGCCCGGCTGTGTGGCAAACGGGAGCGCGCCTCACATCAACGTCATCGTGCTGGCGCGGGGACTTCTGAAACAGTTGTACACTCGCATCTATTTTGCGGATGATCCGGCGAATGCAAACGATCCCGTGCTGGCGCTGGTGCCGGAGGATCGCCGCTCCACGCTGCTCGCGAAGCCGATACACGGAGAGGACAACACGTGGTCGATCGAAATCCGCTTGCAGGGCGAAGCGGAAACGGTCTTCTTCGACCTGTAATATCGCCATGTCCACACGATTGATCGACTGCCTGGCGGCGACGAAATCGTTATCGGAAATCTTCTCCGACCGTCATATTCTACAAACAATGTTGAACTTTGAAACCGCCCTGGCACGGGTGGAAGCCCACGTGGGCGTGATCCCGGCAGAGGCGGCAAGCGCAATCGCACACGCCGCCGCAGTGCAAAACTTCGATATCGATGAACTCGTGGAAGCGTCCTTGCGCGCAGGCACACCAGCCATCCCGCTGGTCCGGATGCTGCGCGATGCTGTCTACATTCAGAACGCCTCGGCAGCGAGCTTTGTGCATTGGGGTGCGACCAGCCAGGACGTCGTCGACACCGCATTGATCCAGTTGCTGCTGGAATGCCGGCAAGTATTGGAGAAAGACCATCGCCGCTTATCGCTAGCCTTGCAGCGAATCTCCGAAGAACATGCGAATACCGTGATGTTGGGACGCACTCTGCTGCAACCCGCGCAGCCCATCACGTTTGGCCTCAAGGCCGCGGGCTGGTTCGCCGCCCTGCGGCGCGGTTGGTCGCGCGTGGAAAGCCGCTTCACTGAATCCGCATAC
>DATDHK010000568.1:0-18044 GCA_036521635.1 Bryobacteraceae bacterium
GGTAAGGCCGGACGGCGCTTTACGTTCCGCGACGCGCTGCTGGTGGTGCAGATTGCGATCTGCGCGGTGCTGGTGACTTCTTCGATGGTTGCGGTCCGGGGGCTGCTGCGCTCGATGCACAGCAACTTCGGGTTCGAGCCACGAAACGCGATGCTCATGAACACCACTCCGAGTATGGCGGGGTACCACGGCGACACGGCGCCCGCTATGCAAAGACGCATGATCAAGGCTATCGAGGCGACTCCAGGCGTAGAGTCCGTGGGATTGATCGATCGGACGCCACTCTATGGAGGAGGGCACGGCGCCGCTATCTTTACCGACGAAACGACCGATCTGCGGCCTTCGAATGCCGTCGATACCGTTTATAAATTCACTATATCGCCCGAATACTTTCGTGCGGCGGGCACGGCCTTGTTGGCGGGCAGGGCTTTCTCCTGGCATGACGATGCAAACTCGCCGCGCGTGGCCGTAGTGAATCGGCAGTTCGCCGGCAAGATCCTTGGCGCCGCCACAAACGCGGTCGGCAGATATTTCAAGCTGCGGGATGGAACGCGCATCCAGGTTGTGGGCATGGTGGAAGACGGAAAATATCTTAACCTCACCGAAGATCCGGAGGCGGCGATGTTTGTTCCCGTCCTGCAATCGCCCTCGAATGAGACTTGGCTGGTGGTGCGCTCGAACCGCGATCCGCGGCAACTGGCGCCGGCATTGAAGAGCACTCTGCGGGACCTGGACCCAGGGCTGCCCGCTTACATCTCGACGTGGAGCAAAGAACTGGGCTTCGCTCTGTTTCCCTCGCGCGTGGCGACGATCTCGCTGGGTGTGCTGGGCGTGATGGGCGCGATGTTGTCTGTAACCGGCATCTTCGGAATGGCTGCGTATTCGGTCAGCAAGCGTCTGAAGGAATTGGGAATTCGTATCGCCATCGGCGCGCAGCCGAAAGAAGTGTTGCAGGCAGCGTTGGGACGGGCGCTCAAACTGCTGGCTATTGGCGCCGCGGCAGGACTGGTCCTCGGAATTCTGGCGGCCCGGGTGCTGGCCTCCATCGTGTATCAGGCGACTCCGCGCGATCCGCTGGTGTTGGCCGGCGTGGTGCTGGCGATGTTATTTCTGGGGCTACTGGCTACGTGGATTCCGGCGCAACGCGCGCTGTCGGTCGATCCTTTGGCGCTGCTGCGCGAGGAGTGAAAAAGCGGTCGCGGTTTTCAACATCGCTACTCAGCGCACCAACCCCTCCCGCAGCGCCCGCGCAACCGCTTCCGATCGTGAATGCACGTGCAGCTTCTCATAAATCGAGCGCAAGTGAAAACTCACCGTGTGAATGCTGATGCCCAGCTCCGCGGCCGCCGTTTTGTTCTGATGCCCCTCCGTCAGCAGCTTCAACAGCCGCAGCTCCCGCGGTGAAAGACCGGCGGAAAACTGTTCGGGCGTTTGCGTCTTGCGGAAAAGTTCCACCACGCGAATCGCGACTTCCGGAGACATCGCCGCGCCGCCCTCGGCAATCTCCCTCACCGCCTCCAGCAGCCGGGCGGGCTGCGTTTTCTTGAGCAGGTATCCGCAAGCTCCCGCGCACACCGCCTGAAAGATCCGGTCGTCATCCTTATAGACGGTCAGCAAAACGGGCGCGATGGACGGAAAGCGCTCGCGCAGGATTCGAACTCCATCGATGCCGTTCAGACCGGGCAGCCCGATATCGACCAGCGCCACGCGCGGCGGATTGGCGCCGATTCCCTCCAGCGCCTCTTCCATCGAGGCATAGACATGCCGGCACTCAAAGCGATCGGTGCTGTTGATGAGAAAGGAAAGGCCCTCGCGCGTTTCCCGTTGGTCTTCGATGATCGCCACACCGATGACCGGCGTCTTCGATTGGTCTCCTGCCACTGATGTCCCGATTCAGTGTAAAGCATGGCAGCACGCCAGCCACCTACACAAACAGGCGGGGACGTTGCTCCAAAACCGCTTCCTTACGGTCGCGGCTCAGAAGTGCATCTAAACCGAGCCGCGACCGTAAGGGAGCGGTCTTTAAAAACTCGCCTTGGCGAAAGCGCCCCGCCGCGCCGGAAGATGTATCGCAACCCTGCAACCCTCTCCCGGTTTCAAAACGAATTGCATGCTGCCGCCCAGGCTCTCGGCCCGCCGGCGCATACCCGGGATTCCATTGCCGCCGGTCCATCCGGGCGGTTTGCCGGCGGGGCTCAATCCGCTTCCGTTGTCTTCCACGGTAAGCGCGATCTCCCGTTCCGCTACCTTCAGCTCGGCCCTTACCGCCGTGCAGCCGGAGTGCCGCGCGACATTGTGGATGCACTCCTTGAACATCAGGAAGAGCTGCCGGCGCGCCTGAAGACTCAACTGCACGTTCTCTCCCGTGTGCGGCGTTTGCAGCTCGAAGTCGATGCCCTGGCTGCCGAGCACATCGAGCGCAAATTCGCGCATGCGGCGGATCAGCGAATCCATGCCGTGTGGCTCGGAGCGGATGGACCATACGATGTCGCCCATGGAATCCACCAGCTCGCGGGCCAATGCCGCGACTCGTTCCAACGGCTCGCCGGCACGTCCTTGGCCGCCCACGCGCGCCACTTCGCTCAAGATGGCGATCTGTGAAAGGCTGGCCCCAATGTCGTCGTGCAGATCCGTTGCGATGGCGGTCCGCATGCGTTCCAGGTTCACCATCTGCGCTACGCGATAACGGTGCGCGGCAAATACCAATGCAACCGCCAGCGCCAGCGCCAGGCTCTGAAACCACCAACGCTTCCAGACCACGGGCAGCACGACAAAATCGATTTCCGCCGGCGATGCGCTTTCCACGCCTTCCGAAGTCATGGCCTTCACCAGAAAGCGGTATCTGCCACCGGGAAGAGCCGCGTAATTGACCGCGTGCTGGATGCGCGCGGGACTCCAGCCCGGATCCGCGCCTTCCAGTTTGTACGAATAGCGGAGCACCTCCCCCGGCTCGTAATCGAGACCGGCGAATTCCACTTGAAGCTGGTTCTGCGATGGCTTTAGTTCCAGCCGCGCGACGCGCGTCTCACCCATTTGCGGGATCGCATAAGGCCCCGCGCCGGTTCGTAAATCCGTGATGAAAATCCGCGGACGGATGGGCTGACGATCGGCTGCGGGAATCAGCCTGGAGAGACCCTGCTTGGTTGCGAACCAGAGCGAGCCGGAGCGGTCGCGCACGGCCGACGTGAATCCTCCATGCGCCAGACCGCTGGAAAAGTGCCGGATGTAGCCGGTCTGCGGGTCCAGACGATCCACGCCTTTGGAAGTCCCGGCGTAAATGTGGCCCTGGAGGTCTTCCACCAGGCAGTGAACGATGTTGCTCGCCATGCCGCGGGCCGTGTCATAGATCTCCACGCGCGGGCGCTCGTCCGCGGTGTTTTCCACGCGGCCCAGTCCGCCGTTCGAGCCGATCCACATACGCCCGGACCGATCTGGAAAAAGCGCAAAGACGGCGCCCGGCGGCACGCCGTCGCGCTGCTCGAAGTGCTGGAACGCGCGGCCGTCGTAACGATATAAGCCGCCTTTGTACAGGCCCATCCAAATGTTTCCCTGGCGGTCTTCGGCGAATGCGCTCACCAGATCGTCGGAAGGCTCGCCCGGAATCCGGGGCGCCGGGAAGTGAGAAATGGCATTTGTGTTGGCGTCCCAGCGCATCAACTGATCGCCGCGCCTGGACTGCGCCGAAGCCCAAATCCCGCCCTTGGAATCTTCGAACACGCGGAAGATTTGATCGTCGCGCGAATAGCAGGTTCGCGGATGCCGGCCGTCCAGATCCGCCGCTTTCATCGCTGGATACCGGCAAAGCCCTTGCCTGGTTGCCGCCCACCATTCTCCGTTGCGGGCCTGTAGCAGCACTTGACCCCATCCCCAAGTAGCATGGTCGCCAAAGCCTTTCGGAACGACACCCCGGAATCGCGCGCCATCGAAAATATCGACCGAGCGCACGCCTGGGGCGCCGGTTATCGTCACGGCCACCAGTTCTCCGGCGCGGTCTTCGAATACGGACCACACCCGGTCCGTGGCCAACCCGTCCGCTTCGCGATACGTGGTGAACCCGAGGCTGTCGATCCGCATCACGCCCGCCCCTTCCGTTCCGGCCCACATGTTTCCCGCCTGGTCTTCAGCCAGCGCAGTGATCGAGCGGTCGCTCAATCCCTGCTCGCGCGTGATGTTTTTAAGCAGCCTGGGTTCGTCGCCGCCCAGACTCAGGCGGCTGATCCCCCATTCGGCGCCCACCCACAAAGTTCCGTCCGAGGATTCCGCCAGGGCGCTGGCGCCGTTGCCCGCCAGTCCCGATGCCTTGGTGTAGACTCGTTCCACGCTCCAACCATTCATCAGCGCCAGGCCGCCGCGAATCGCCGCCCACATCCTGCCCTTGGAATCCAGCAGCAGCTCGTTCACCCAAGCTCCAGGCAAACCGTCTTTCTGCGTCAACGTTCGCACCACTCCGCTCTCTCCAAGCACATAGATCCCCGCGGTTGTTCCGATCCACAGAGCACCGCGCCGGTCCTCCACGATCTCGGTGATCTGCTCGCCCGGCGGAAGCGGCAACTCCCGCCGGCGAAAGCCACTGGCCGCATTCCATTCGAAAAGGCTGCTCCGGGTGGCGCACCAGATTTTTCCGTTTCGCGATTCCCGCAGGGCGGTCACGAAGTTGTGCGCGGCCTCGCGCTCCGGCGCATCTGTCGCAAATCGTGCGCCCTTGCCGCCGGGATTGATCCGCGAAAGTCCGCGCGCCGTGCCCACCAGATAATCGCCGGAACGCGTTTCGATCAGCGCCGATACCAGGCCGTGCGCTAATCCTTCGTCCACGCCGTAGCTGACGAAGCGGTAGCCGTCAAACCGCGAAAGGCCCTCCGGCGTGCAGAACCACAGGAACCCGCGCGAATCCGGGACGACGCAGTCAACGCGGTCCGCCGCCAGACCGTCGGCGGTAGTGTAGGCGCGGACGGGCAGCAGATCGCTCTTCAAGGGAAAAACGCTCGCCACCAGCAGGATCGCCAGCCGTCTCATATATGTATTGTGCCCACGCTTGAAGCGCTTCGTTCGTCATCCTGACAGGAGGCGCACACAACTCACATGCGCACCAGTGCCGTCCTGTTTTTCTCCACGCTGTTGATTCCCACCCTACCGGTCATCGGTCAGGAGAAGGGAGGCAGCGCCGATCCCGGCGCCTACAAGGTCGAATTCAACATCCATGACGGCAACGACGCGGCGAAAACCGGCCGCCGGTACATAATAATGATCGAGGCCAACGAGAGGGGCATTTTTCGCGTCGGCCAAAAAGTGCCGTACGCCACCGGATCGCTTCAGCCGGGCGTCGGCAGCGCGGGCGTCACGCCACTGGTCCAGTACAACTATGCCGAGATCGGCGTGAACATCGAGTGCAGAATAAGCGAGATCAACGGCAGAATTCGGGTGAAGGCCACGCTCGATCTCAGCACTGTCGTTCAGCACGATAAGAGCAACGTACAGGTCCCGCCGATGCCGATCATCGGCCAACTCCGGGTGGACGTGAATGCGCTGGTGAATCCCGGCAAACCGGCGATAGTCGCGTCAATCGACGATCCGGTAACCTTGCGCAAGTTCGATGTGGAAGCCACGGTCACGAAGATAAACTGATCGTGCGGCAAAGTCGACGCCGACCTACACGAACATGCGGGTTGTTGCGACAAATTAGACCGGGTAACCTGACTGTGACCCTAATCCCTGAAGGAGATTCCCGATGAACATCGTCAAGACCCGTGTGCTCGCCGCGCTTGCCGGCCTTCTGCTTTTGATCGGCGGAGCCGCCCTGGCTCAAAAACCACAGCGCAACGTCTCTGGCGCGCGCCATCCCAATCTCGCGGCCGCGCAACGGCTCAGCCGGCAAGCCTGGCAAAAAACCTTGGACGCGCAGAAGGCCAATGAGTGGGACATGGCGGGCCACGCTCAAAAAGCCAAGAACCTGCTGGACGAAGTCAACCAGGAACTGAAGCTCGCGGCCGAAGCCGCAAATCGCAACCCTAAGTAGGACGATCTATGAAACGATCCAGATTTTGGCTGACGATGATTAGCGCCTTCGCGCTTCCGGTCCTGATGTTTGCCCAGGCAACCGGCGGATCGACATGCTCCAAGGTAAAGGAAGGCGGCACGGGAAAAACCACCGGGGGAAAAAAGAAAACCCGTGAATCCAAGGTGGTTGGCAAGAAGGGCGCGAAGACGAAAACAACCGGCGCCGCCTGTACCGGCAAGAAAAAAGTTGACGAGCCCGATACGGGCAAGAAAAAGAATTAGCGCCGCTTCTTGCTTCTCGCTGCCGGCTTGGACGCTGCCTTCTTGATCGGACTCTTCTTGCCGGCCGTTGGCGCGGAGCCTGCATCCGTAACGCCGCTAATGGCCTTCAACTCGGCATGACTCAACGGCGAATTTACCACGCCCGCCGGGGAAGCCGGAGCTGGACCGGCATTGTGTGCGCCCAACGCTGCCGCGGCAGCCAGCAGTTCCGGCGGCGCGATTGCGGCAACCGCCGGTTCGGTTGTCACCTTCACATCGTTGCCATCGATATCGATAATAATCCGCATATTCCGATCGCCTCCCGAAAGCTAGGACAAGACCGCAAACCGCCCTTCAAACGTTACCGCGTTGGGTGTTGGATTCTTCACCGTAATCCAGTACGTACACTGCGTCGCATTGGCCCGCTCCACCGCCACTTCCCAGCCCAGCTCAGGCGCCCCCGGTTGCGGCGAAGTAGGCATCATGTACCACACCACGTGCCATGCGGTCGGCCAGCCCCATGTGAACCAGCGGTGCGTTGTGTTGGGCGCAATCGTTCCTGTCCACTGAACTCCCGTCCACATGTTTTTTCCTCCTCAAGCGTTGCTAAAGAATATTGTAACGTCCCTCAAACTTCACCGGATCGCCGGTGAGATTCGTAACCGTGATCCAATAAGTGCATTGCGTTGCGTTGGCGCGCTCCACTTCGACGTTCCATGTAAGCTGCGGCGCGCCGGGGCAAATGGTCGACGGCATGATTGTCCAGACCACATGCCAGGCGGCTGGCCAGCCCCAGGTAAACCACTGATGCGTGGCATTGGGATCAATTGACCCGAACCACTGCACTCCCGGCGGCTTTGTCAGACACGCAAAGTACGGCGGTGGACCCGAGGCGCTTGCCGACCGCAATTTCAGGTTGTTCCGGTAGGTCGTCAATACGCTTTGTGTTTGTGTATAAGTCGGATCATAACTCAACATTCCGCCGGACGACCGGTAAAACACGCTGGCGTCGGTATCCACCAGGGTTGCCGACGGATCTCCCTGCACACTTTTCCAAGTCGTCTTCGTCACCGGTTCCGGGAAGAGCGAAGGATCGATCACGTAGGTATCCGAACCCGGCCCCGTAGCCACCTCCACCGTCGGCGCCACGTGCCATCCCCAGCCGACGTGGCAAGCGGGATTGTTTGCGGTCTGGACCAAAAGACCACCGTAAATCCACACCTTGTTGGGAGCGGCGCCGTCGGCGATCATCAGCCGGCACATCTCATGGGCGCGCCCCCAGCAGCCATCGTCGGGAAAAAGAAACGGAATACACGGAGGTGGCGCGCTCGCGGGACAGCAAACCTTGGCGTTAACCAGATCGAAGAGTTGTCGAGCGCGTTGTAGTGTGATAGTTGGCATAGAACCCCTGCAACAACGGCATTACTTGAGTTTCACCGCCCCGAGTTTTTCCAGGGGCCGCACATCGATAATCTGGTGGTCGTCCAGCGTTTCGGTGACCAGCACCTTTGTTCCTTGCTTTTGAGCCGCCTTCAGCTCGTTGAGCAGATCGCGAAAATTAGGGCGCGTTCGCTGCAAGTAGTGCCGCGCATGAGAAATGATAAGCTCAACCTCAACCCCGGAAGCGGTTTCCTTGATTTCGCCCACTTGCACTTCCAGCGGCTGCAACAACTCGGTAATATATTTGGTTTCAGGGTCGATTTCGACATACGCCGGATGGTTCGCCTCACGCATGGAATGCAAGACTTCGGCCCACACCACGGCCCGTGGAACATTCATATCCAGAAGGCCCGACTGGCCACTTTGAAATGTCACGGTGACAAGCGGAGAGCTTGGCTTTAAGCTCCTGGCCGTCCGAACTTCTGTCACTGAAGAAGACAAGCTGCTCACGCTATCGACAACTGCATTCGCTTCAGCCATGATTCACAACTCCGTCCGACAAACTCCATCGAACCGATTATACTCGGTTAACAATACGGCCGGCGTTGCGTCTGGGTTACAAGATGGAGAGTAAACATTAATGAAGATATTGATAGGGGTCTTGGCGGCGGGCATTGTATTTGCACAAGGGCAGGCGCCGGCGGAATTCGAGGTAGCGTCGGTCCGGCTGAATACGGCCAACGATCGTATCGTCACGATCAATGTCGGTCCCGGCAGCAGATTCGCCGCCAGGGGCTACACGCTGGTCCTTCTGATGCAGCGGGCCTATGGCGTGATGGATTGGAATGTCACCGGCGGACCGGGATGGATCCGCGCGGATCGCTATGACGTTACCGCGAAAGCCAATGTATCCGGAAACCTGACCGAGGCGCAATTAAGACCCATGCTGCAAGCTCTGCTGGCCGAGCGGTTCAAGCTTAGGTTACACAAAGGTTCGAAGGAGATGCAGGGTTATGCGTTGGTGGTGGGGAAAGGCGGTCCGAAAGTGACAGCCTCGGCCGACGGCGAGGAACATGCGGACACGTTCCGAATGAACGCAACCGGGATTAGAGGGCAGGGAATATCGATGGAAAACCTCGCCCGTTATGTTGCAGGCAAGTTGGGTCTGGTGGCGGTGGATAAGACCGGACTGCCGGGCGTTTACGACCTCAAGGTTGACTGGCCGGAGGAGACCGATCAGTCCACCGGCGGTTTGCCGGGTCTCGACCCCCGCGATGCACAACGGTTGGCGGTGTTTGCGGCCTTGCAGGACCAGCTTGGATTGAAGCTTGCCGCTCAAAAGATTACTGTCCAGATGCTGGTGATCGATAGCGTGGAGAAGGCATCGGAAAACTGAAAAGCGTTGTGTTCTGTTTTCAGAACAAAACTACGTCAATTAGATTTTCCCCACCTTTAAGTAAGCTATTGATTTGATTATATAAACCAGAGGCTTGTCCTGAAAACAGAACAGATTATCGTTCAGATTGGCAATTTCAGAAACAACAGGGAGGGCTCACGGAAGGGCAGTTCGCTCAAAGGTTAGTGCCGCCGCCGCGGCATTGTATGATTCCGAAGATAGACACGATCCCACCACAGTAGAAAAGCGCAAATATCGAACGCGATAACTGGCAAGTCGTACCAATGGTTACTAGCAAAGGCGAAGTAGATGAGTGTAAAAATGACCACGAGGCAAGGTACTGCGTAACGCTTCATAGATTCTCCTGGCACACGCCATGACTAAATACTACAGTATTTGCCCGACGTGTCAAATAAGTAAATCTTAACCTTCATGTGAGTAACTATACTTACCGCGGCGCGATGGGAACCCCTAGCCTGCCCCGGTTCTCCGCAATCATGTCGTCACATGTTAACTCTCCCAACTCCCGGTACGATTCGAATTGACTTTCGCTGAACCACTGCTTGGTGGTGGACTCATGAGGAAAATTGGGACGCCGGCGCGCATAACGCTGTACGTCAAGCGGTTCACGTCCGGTCAGCGTTGCCTTCACGAAAATCAAAAGCCCATCGTCTCCGTATCCAGCGGACCTGTACTTAATAGTGCCCACCGCCCAAGCGTTTTCGGATCGCGATTCCTTCGAGAATGGGATCTTTATTTGGATTGCTATGCCCAGGTCGACGCGGCATTTCTCAATGGCATTCGCCAGCGCGTCACAATTACATTCCGGATCGCAAGTTCCATCGAAGGCCAGGATGACTTTAACTCTCCTTTTAACCAGTTCATATATTCCCGTATTGTCAAAATAACCACCGTCGGTGAGATACACATAGTCGGAGGTGTCGTCAGTCTGACCGCCGATCTCGCGCAACAGAGTGATTAGACGATTTCGATCGAATAACCTTGCATCGCTAATCCAGGGATTGGGCACCCACTGCCCCAGCCGCATATTCAACAGTGCAAGTAAGAAGATAGCCGGGCGCGACGATTGATTACCCATATAGGGATTTACCGCCGCGCCGGAGATAGCCATCGCTTGGCCCAGCGATACTGGTTCTTCCCATATGGAGAGAAAGTCTTTTGTCTCGATATAGGCGCCGTTATTGAACTGGGGGCCTGAAATTCCTTCTCTCGCCTCGAAGCCGCAATACCGCGGAGATAAGCAGCACGAGACACCGCGCCGTTCCTGCCAAGCCAGTTCCTGGCCGGCAAATACGCTCAGCGTGGAATTAAACAAAGGGTATGGGCCATCATATTCGGGCCCGCAAATGTCGGACAACAATATATCGTCGTTCGGATCAAAATCGACAATAGATGCCGGATCAATCGAGCTCATCGTGCTGGCGTGCAGATAGCATCGAACCAGGCGGTTACGATAGAAAGAATTCATGGAAAAGCTGTTATTTCCAACACGGTAAGATATCCACAGAAGTAGCGCAACCGCTACGGCAAAATACGACCCTACGGGCCCGGCGTAAAAGTCTTTAAGTGTCGTCCAGTAGGGAGACGACCCGTCGGGCGCGGCCAGATTGTAATTCAGTCCGGAGATTACCGTCAGGACGGCGCAAAGTGTGATGAGTAGCGCCCCGTTGAGCCCGAGGCGCCCCCACCTTGACCGATCGCCATCCTCCGCAACACGAATCGCGATTTGTCTAACGAAAAAAATGCATGCGACGGCGGCCACACCGATGAATATCTCAATGTTTTTCTGCTTGTACCACACGTATGGCGCAATCAGACTGGCAACACAAAGGGCGCTTCCCAGCAAAACGGCGAGGACATAACGGCCGAGCAGATATGCCAGCCACTCACGTACTGCGGTAGCCGGCGCAGCTTTGGGCACGGACGCGGCAACAATCGCGAACAATATCAGCAACACAGCGCAGCCAATATATGGCCCGCATAATAATGCCAGTACTTCCGGCGTAAGTTCAATGCGCAGCACGCGAACAAACAATCGAAGGAAAGCTGGAACGATCAGAAATCCAAAAATCAGCATTGAAGCGGCAACGCCTAACACATGCAACACCGTTCGGCTCCAAAAGATCTTCAACTCGACCCAAGTGAGCACACGCAAGACCGTTTTATAACCAAGCAGAACAAAGATCGACACGATAAGAGTAGACAATATCAGCGACCCTTGTGAGGGCTGTGACGAGAACCATGATTTGATCGATACTCGAGACAGGTTGTTAAATGCAAAGTCATCCGGCGCTATCGGTATCCGGCTACACACGAGTATCCAAATCAAATAATATGACGTTAGTAGAGACAACTCCGCAATGAAGTCATACCGATGACTGGCCGCCGGCGCAGTGAGCCGCCGGTCAAGGCCCCAGAGCAAAGCGGAAACGAAGATGCTCGTTAAGAAAACAAGAACCACCCAGAACACCGGCGTCGAAGTTGTAAGCCGGGAAATATAGTGTAGTTCCAGCAGAGGAACGAACAATACGGCGCTGACTAACGAATAGATAGTGATAACCGTATTGAAAAGATTTATGCCGTACATCGCAATGAATGTCCAGGGGTCCGACCCCAAAACATCGAGGTTAGGCGTAAGATAGTTCGACAGCGCCCGCAGGTTCTTAAGCTCGAGTGGTTCAGCGCTGACTCCCGGAGAGTTTGGATTGGGCGGAGACTTGAGCTTCTCTTCAACAATCAAGACAGATTCGGACCTGCGTATCCACGCGGTTAGCCAGGCAGCGGCATAGCCTCCACCCGAAACCGATGACAAGTAATCGACGGACCGCAGGATTTCATGCTTGGCCAGAGACTGGAGGACTCCCAAAGCAAAAGTGGCGCTGCGAATTCCGCCGCCGGATAGAGCCACTCCCAAACGTGCTCCTGGCCACGGGCCAGCGTCAGCACCTGGGTCCGGCGCCGCCGATCGTCGCCGAATATACGCACCCTCTGCTTTTAATAGGTCGCTAAATTGCGCCATGGACGTAGAGTATATCAGGACGGTTTCAGAATTGCCTACCCGCGAAACCGCTCCGCATACTCGCCCGGCGTCACTCCGAGTACCCGCAAAAACGACCGCCGCATCGAATCGGCGCTGCCAAAACCGCATTCCGCGGCAGCCTCTTTCAGAGGACAACCCTTGTTGCCGAGCAGAATTCCCGCCGCCTCCACCCGGATTCGCTCCACGTAGCGCGCCGGCGTTAGTCCCGTTTCCGCCGCGAACACGCGGGCGAAATGCCGGCCGCTCATTCCGCAATGCCGGGCCAGCCGGGCAACGCTCACATCCGATTTCAGATTCGCCATCAGCCAGGGAAGCAGGTCGCCGAACACGCCGCGCCCGGCCGCCGCCCGCTGCGATTCGAGCAAACTGCTGAACTGCGATTGTCCGCCCGGCCTTCGCAGAAACATCACCAGGTCGCGGGCCACCTTCAGGGCGCGGGCCGGTCCGTGGTCTTCCTCGACCAGGGCCAGCGCCAGATCCAGGCCCGCAGTGATGCCGGCCGACGTATAAATCGAGCCATCGCGGATGTAAATCGGGTCTTGCTCCACGCGGACCTTTGGAAATTCCTTGGCCAGCCGGGTGCACCAACCCCAGTGCGTCACCGCGCGCCGTCCGTCCAGCAATCCGGCGGCGGCCAACACAAACGCTCCGGTGCAAATCGAACCCACCCGCCGCGCGCGTGCGCCGACAAAACGAACCCAATTCAGGAACGCCTCATCGCAGGCCAGCGCCTCCGCGCCATCGCCGCCGGGGACGATCAAAGTGTCAACGTCCCCGGCAACAGTTTCATAATGCGGCACTTGGCCAATAGCCAGCCCACAGCTCGACTCTACCCAGCCATAAACTGCATTCGTCACTACTTCGACCCGGTACCCTCCGGTTCGGGCAAAAACTTCAAAAGGCGCCGTCAGGTCGAGGATCTGAATCGGGGGGATTGCGGCAAAAACGACTCGCTTCATCTTTTTCAGAGTATGGCAGGATTTGTCGTACTAATGTCCCATCTGCCATGAAACAGTCGCCGACTGCCACCGTATTAGCTCACATGATCACTCGAAGAAACCTGTTGACCGCGGCCGCTTTGGCCGGCGCCGGGGCTTTCGGCCAGAAGCTCGCCCCTCCACCCAGCGGATCGATTCCCGTAGCCATCGTGCTTTCGCCCGGCGCCGTCCTGATCGACTACGCTGGCCCGTGGGAAGTTTTTCAGGACGCAGTGGTTCCCGGCCGCGCCCGCCCTTTCCACCTGTACACCGTGGCTGAGCATGCCGGACCAATTGCCAACTCCGCCTTGAAGGTCACGGCGGACTATTCGTTCGACAACGCTCCCGCGCCAAAGATCGTCGTGATCCCCGCACAGCAAGGTAGCGACGCGATGATCGCCTGGCTTAAAAAGGTTGCGCCGGCCGCCGACCTGACGATGTCGGTTTGCACGGGAGCCTTCCAGCTCGGCAAGACCGGACTGCTGGATGGCAAATCGGCCACCACCCATCACGCCTCCTATGTCGCGTTCGCCAAGGCCTTCCCCAAAGTGAATTTGAAGCGCGGATTCCGGTTCGTCGACGAAGGCAACGTCGCCTCCGCCGGCGGATTGACGTCGGGAATCGACCTGGCGCTCCACGTGGTGGAACGCTACTTCGGACGCGACGTGGCCACCAACACCGCTTATTACATGGAATACCAAGGGCGAGGCTGGATGGACGCGTCCGGCGCGGGGAATTCCGAATACGCCGAGCCGACGGCGGCGGCGGGCGCGGACCCCTCGGACCCAGTGTGCGGCATGCCCGTTTCTAAAGACACAAAGTTCACGACCAAGCGCGGCGAGCAGACATATTACTTCTGCCAAAAATCCTGCAAGGACCAGTTTGATGAGGACCCCGAGGCGTTCGTCAAGGCGCCGGGGTCGGGTAAGATGAGACGCTAGTTGTAGTGCGTCACAAGTATTGACCAGTAAAAGTGGGGCGGACGCCCGCGTCCGCACCGGACCCCCGGTCCGGCTGTCCGGATACAACCAAAGGCCGACGAGGGCGTCGGCTGCGGACCTGGGGGTCCGCCCCACTGGCTGTCTGAAAGGTACAGGATTTCCGACGCACTACACTACGCGCCACGCCGGACGGGACATAACGGCTTAGGTTGGCGTCTAACTGAAAGGCACTGGATGCGACGATTATTTGTTATTGCGATTACCGGGGGCGCGCTGTGGGCGCAAAGTAATTCCATGAGCGCAAGCGTTAAAAAGGATTACAAAGGCGTAAGGGACCTCTTCATCAGGGCGGCGGAAAAAATGCCCGAAGCGGAGTATGGATTCAAGCCGTCGCCGGATGTGCGCAGCTTTGGCGCGCAGGTGGCGCATGTCGCCGACGACCAGTACAATCTGTGCGCTCCGGCCAAGGGTGAAACCAGGAAGGCGGCCTACACGGAAATCGAAAGCACGCTGTCCAAAAAGCACGACCTGATCGCCGCGCTTAAGCAGGCTTTCGCGTATTGCGACGGCGCATACGACGCGCTGACGGACGCTTCGGGCGCGGAATTGGTCAACACCGGCAAGGGCAGCAGGTCCAGGTTTTCCATGTTGAACTGGAACTTATGGCACACCTGGGAACACTACGGAAACGTCGTCGTATACCTGCGCATGAAGGGTCTTGCGCCGCCCTCTAGCGAAAGAAAATAGCGGAACTTAACGCCGCGTTTGCCGTCTCAATCCGTATGCGTTCGATCTGGCAGGATTTGCGCTACGGATGCCGGGGATTTTTCAAACAACCCTCGTTCACGTGTCTCGCGATCCTGGCCCTGGCGATGGGGATCGGCTCCGCCACCATGATCTTCAGCGTTATCCAGAACGTCCTTCTGGATCCCTTCCCGTACACTAATCCGGAAAAGGTCGTCACCTTCTATATACACGACACCACCGATAGCCGTCCGTTCGGCCGCTCGGCTTTCAAGGTTCCGGAGTTTCTGGAATACCAGGAACAGAACCACGTGTTTGAGGAAGTCATCGGCGGCGCGAACGAAGATGTCCTTTACGCGGCCAAGGAAGGCACTGAAATATTCGACGGCGCTTATATCACGCCGAACACATTCCGATTTCTGGGCGTGCCGGCGCTGCTCGGCCGCACCATGACGCCCGACGACGGCAAGCCGGATGCACCGCCGGTCTTCGTGATGGCCTACAAGCTGTGGGTGAAGCGCTTTAACGCGGACCCTGCAATATTGGGCCAGAGTTTTATCCTGAACGGCGTCCCCACAATGCTGGTGGGAATCATGCCGCGGCGCTTCACCAAGCGAGGCGCCGACCTGTGGCGCGTGCAGACGCTCGACCGCTCCAGTCCAGAAGCGGCACAGAAATATTTTCTGTTTCAAGCGCGGCTGAAGCCCGGCGTCACGCTGCGGCAAGTGGAGGCGGATATCGGCATCATCGCGCACCGGCTGGCGCAGACGAACCCCAAGGATTATCCGAAATCTTTCACCGTCCGCGCCGAGACCTGGCTGGACAGCCTGGTGCGCCAATTCCGGACGACGCTGTACACGCTCGCGGCCGCCGTTGGATTGCTGCTGCTGATTGCGTGCAGCAACGTGGCGAACATGCTGCTGGCGCGGGCTACAGCGCGCGAAAAGGAAATGGCGATACGGACGTCGGTGGGCGCCAACCGGGTCCGGTTGGTGAGACAGCTTCTGGTGGAGAGCTCGCTGCTCGCGTTGGGTGGAGCAGTGGTAGGATGCCTGTTCGCATACGCCGGGATCAAGGCGTTAGTGAATCTTATTCCGGAGGGCGCCATCCCGCAGGAAGCTGTGATCCGGATGAATATGCCGGTGCTGTTTTTCAGTCTCGGGGTGGCCATGTTGACCGCCTTGCTGTTCGGACTGGCGCCCGCGCTTCAGACCTCGCGCAGGGACGTCGCCGAATTGCTGAAAGACACCGGGAAAGGTATCAGCGGCGGTTTTCAAAAAGGCAGGTTGCGCAATGTGCTGGTGGTGTGCGAGGTGGCGCTCTCGCTGGTCCTGCTGGCCGGCGCCGGACTGCTGATGCGCAGCTTCATCGGCCTACAGACCGTCGATCTGGGCATCAGTCCGGATCATATTTTGGTATCGAGACTGCCCTTTCCGCGCGGCCAATACAAAACGGCTGCGGAGAAGCAGCGCTTCTTCCGTCCGCTGATGCAGCGATTTTCGGTTGTTCCGGGAGTGGTGGCCGCGACGGTAAGCACAACGCTCCCACCCTTCGGCGGGATCGGCTCCGCCATCGATGTTTCCGGAATCACGCACACGGACCGCTGGCCGGCGCGCGTCACGTTGTGCAGCGAAGGATATTTTTCCACGCTCGGAATTCGCCTGCTGAGCGGCCGGCTGCTTTCGGAAACGGAAGTGAACGGCGCGCGGAAAGTCGCCGTGGTCAACCAGAGACTGGTAACGAAATATCTGGCGAATGAAAATCCCATCGGCCGTATGGTCAAGCTAAACGTGCTGGAGACAATACCGAATGAGCCGGTGAGGGACGCCACCTTCGAGATCATCGGCGTGGTGACGGACAACCGTAATCAAGGAATCGACGAGCCGCCGCTCGCGGAAGTATTTGTTCCGCACACGCTGACCGGCGCGTTTGAACGTCTCATTATGGTAAAAACTTCGGGCGACCCGCTGGCGATGGTGAATACCGTTCGCCGCGAGATCTGGGCGCTGGACCGCAACATCGCGCTGACGCTTACCGACAGCCTCATCAATTTCATGAAGCGATTCCTCTATGCGGAGCCGCGCTTCAGCCTGATCCTGCTGTGCATTTTCGCGGGTGTCGGGCTGGTGCTGGTGGCCATTGGAGTGTACGGCGTGATCGCGTACACGGTGACGCGTCAAACGCACGAGATCGGACTTCGCATGGCGCTGGGCGCCGGACGACCCGACATTTTCCGCATGGTGCTGGGGATGGGCATGCGGCTGCTTGGGCTGGGAGTGGCGGCCGGGCTGCTGGCCACGTTTGCGGTTACGCGAGTGCTGACGCATCAGCTTTCAAAGGTGTCGCCGTACGATCCGCTGACGCTCAGCCTGGTGGTGGGCTTATTGGCGATTGTCGGTTTGACGGCCTGTTACTTTCCGGCGCGGCGCGCGACGCGTGTCGATCCGATGGTGGCGCTTCGGTATGAGTGAGGCTCTTTCGAATTCGTCCTCGGCTTCGTGCGCCTGCGCGGGCGGGACGCTTCGTGGGGCGGGTCCCCCGACCCGCGCCGGGCGCCCTGGCCCGGTTTGTCGAGGTTTTAACGAAATCCGACTGGCCGACGAGGGCGTGGGCTGCGGGACAGGGGTCCCGCCCCACAAACTATGCGTGCGCCACATCATACGTTCTCCGATGCAGCCTTGCGCCGCTTCTTCGCCAGGAAATGCTTGGCTTTATTGAGCGTGGCGTTGTGCAGCCGGCTGAAGTGGGTCCAGGCAGCCTGTTCCAGCGGTTTCAGGGCGTCGATCAACTCCTTGTTGGCCCAGGCCCGGAGCTCCTGAACAAGTACGCGGAAAGTCTTCGCGAGATCCTGCTGCCGGAACGCGCCGAGCTCCTGTAGCCGCTCGAAGTGCGCGAGGACTTGCTCGAAGTCCCGATTCAAAGTGTAGAGAATTTCGTAAACGGGTAGCCTCTCGACGGATTTCGTGAGCCGGCGACGTTTACGTGAGTGAAGTTGCGCTCTCCGCGGAGAGCGGGTAGGTTTAGTGTTAGCCATGGTTGCCTCCCTCAGAGGCGACTGTGGTTAGGGGCGCGTTCGGTGTTAGTTGCACCGGCGCGTCCCGGTTACGGTTTAGCTCTGATTGCAGAGCCGGGATCGAACAATTAGTATTGGCGATGTTTTATTCTATGTCAATATCTCCGCATTGGTTCTTGGAGTAGGACTTTTATCGGTTAGTCTGGGGAAGCCGCAAATCCAGGAACGCCGAAAGCTCCGTCGCGCTGGGCGGATCCAGGTTGGAGAGCACCGCCAC
>DATDHK010000569.1:0-5738 GCA_036521635.1 Bryobacteraceae bacterium
ATGCCTTTCTCTGCTACGAAACCAATCAAAAAGTAATCGCCCGCCGTATTTTCGACCGCATTCGCAAAACCGGCGACGCCACCGCCGAGCAAGCCTTTCAAAATATCGACCGGCCCTTGGCCGACGGCATCGCCCGCTGGCGGAAAGCGCTCGAGCTGTCTCCGGATAATTTCAGCGCGCATCAGGAACTCGCTGGACTCGCCGAGCAGCGCGATGAATTCGCGCTCGCCGCCGAGCACTACGAGAAGGCCTGGCGGCTGCGTCCCGATGAGCGGTCGCTGATGCTCGACCTGGGGCGCGTTTGGAAATTGCTGGGCCGCAACGAAGAAGCTTTCAATATGTTGCTGGCGGCAGCGCGCGGAGCCCAGCCGCGCGTCGCCGAAAAAGCCCGGGAACTTCTGCCGCCGCGTTATCCCTACGTCTACGAATTCGAAAAAGCCCTCGATCTCGATCCGGCAAATTTCGAATTGCGCCGCGAGTTCGCTTATCTGTTGCTCGAAATGGGAAAGAAGGAAGACGCCGAGCGGCAGTTCCAGCGTCTGAACCAAACGGCGCCCGGCGATCTTCTGTCCGCGGCCCAGCTTGGTTTTCTTCGGCTGAATCGTCGCGACTACGCGGGCGCGCAGCCGCTGCTCGACCAGGTGCTCAAGGGCGACGACGAGGAATTGGCCGACCGCGTTCGCATAGTTTTGAAACTTCCGCAATCGCTGCGCCGCCGCGGAAGTTCGGCGCAGCGCACCTCCGACGAAGCCAAATCGATGGCCGACAAGAGCCTCAAAGCCGGTTATCTGAAAGACGCTCTCAAGTACCTCACCATCGCGCACGAAAACGATCCAGTGGATTTCGCCGTGATGCTGAAACTCGCTTGGACATATAACAACATGCACCAGGACAAAGAGGCCGTGAAATGGTTTAACCTGGCGCGCAAGAGTCCCGATCCGGCGGTCGCGGGCGAGGCCGGCAAAGCTTTTCAGAACCTGAAGCCGGCCTTCGCGCGCTTCCGCACCACCGCTTGGATTTTTCCGTTCTACTCCAGCCGCTGGCACGACGCGTTCGGATACGGGCAGGTGAAGACGGAAATCAGGCTAGGCGAGTTGCCCTTTCGCCCTTACGTATCGATGCGCATCATTGGCGACGTGCGCCAGACCACCGGCTCGACGCTCGGCAATCCGCAGCCGCAATATCTTTCGGAAAGCTCGTTCATCTTCGCGGTCGGCGTCAGCAGCGTGCAGCGCCACGGATTCACGGTGTGGGGCGAGGCCGGCGAAGCGGTGAAATATTTGAGCAAACGCACCGACGTCGGCGCCATGATTCCCGATTACCGCGGTGGCGTCGCGTACGCCAAGGGCTTCGGGCGCCTGCTGAACGGTGAGAAGGGATTCTTCACCGAAACCAATGACGACGCCATTTTCGTGAGCCGCTTTCAGAACGACCTGCTGTTCTATTCGCAGAATCGCGGCGGCTACACCTTCGCGCGATCGGAATCGTTCGGCGGATTTCAGGGACAGGTCTATTGGAATTTGAACGGCACCGTCGACCGCCTGCACCAATACTGGGCCAACTTCGCGGAGTCCGGCCCAGGTGTCCGGTTCCGCGTGCAAGCGTTACCCAAATCAATGCTGTTCTCAGTGAACTTCATGCGCGGCGTCTACACCATCAATCAGGGCAATCCGCGCCGCCCCAACTTCTACGATCTGCGAGCGGGATTCTGGTATGCATTTAGTCGTTAATTTCATGTGGGGCAGATTGTTAATCGGCGGCCGATTGGCAATCGGCCTGTCGCTAAGAAGCTTCGCTGGAAAGGCCGATTATCAATCGGCCGCAGGTTGCCAACCTGCCCCACACAAGTTCACAGCCCCTCTTGCCTGTGTTGTCTTTTTCTGTTTGTGCATGATCGCGACAGCCGCCACCACCTTCACCTATCACATCGCCGGGGACGACCCCGGCCCCTGGCCCCAAATTCTATCCTCCATCGGCCTGACGAAAGCCGCCGGCGGACCAGCCAATCTATTCGTCGTGCGCAACGTCGCCCCCGGCTCGGTAGCACAGTGGCTCCAGCGTATCGAGCAAGGCTCAATCGTCGTTATCGAGGGCGAAAGCGAACTGGCAAACGCGCTGGGCATCAAGCCCGGCAAGAAGCACGTGATGGTTCGCAGCATCGTGGACCACCGCGCCCCAAAGCTGTCCATCGTTTGGGAAACCGCACTGGAAATTCCGGTCTTCGATCTACCCAAGGACGCCATGCTGTTTGCGAACGAGCGTTGGGACGGCGCGCCAGTAATGGCCGCAGTCCGGCGAGGTTCCGGAGCCGCGCTGTGGATCGCCGCGCCGCCGGGCGAGCAGGGCTACGAGCGTTTCCCCTACCTGCTTCAGGCCCTGAGCGACCTGGGCCTGAATCCGCCGTTCCGCAGCCAGCGGCTCTGGGCGTTCTTCGATGGTTCCTACCGTTCGCGCGTCGACCTGGATTATTTCGCGGACCGCTGGCGCAAGGCGGGCATCGGCGCGCTGCATGTGGCCGGCTGGCATTACTACGAAACGAACCCGCAAAACGACGAGTATCTCCGCAGCCTGATAGAGGCCTGCCACCGCAAGGCGATCCTGGTGTACGTGTGGCTGGAGCTGCCGCACGTCAGCGAGCAATTCTGGGCCGACCATCCGGAGTGGCGCGAGAAAACGGCCCTGCTCCAGGACGCGCAACTCGACTGGCGCAAGCTCATGAATCTGACGAATCGCCAGTCGTTCGCCGCGGTTTCAAAAGGAGTGAAGGGACTGATCGAGCGCTTCGACTGGGACGGCGTGAACCTGGCCGAGCTGTACTTTGAATCTCTCGAAGGCGCATCCAACGCGGCGCGTTTCACGCCCATGAACGCCGACGTGCGCGAAGAATTCCAGGGATTGAACGGCTTCGATCCGCTGGAGCTTTTTCAATCCGGCAAGGCCGACCCCGATCGCCTACGCAAGCTGCTGGACTACCGCGCCGACCTGGCCCGCCGCCAGCAGGAAGAATGGATCGGCCAGATTGAGAATATCCGCAAAACGAAGCCAGACCTGGATTTCGTTCTCACCCACGTCGACGACCGCTTCGATACGCGCATGCGCGATCTGATCGGCGCGGATGCGGCCCGCGTCCTGCCGTTGCTCGACAACCACGATTTCACGTTCCTGATCGAAGACCCGGCCACCATCTGGAATCTCGGGCCGCAGCGCTATCCGCAAATCGCGTCGCGCTACGAACCGCTCACCAAACAAACCGGCAAGCTGGCGATCGACATCAACATTGTCGAACGCTACCAGGATGTTTACCCCACAAAGCAGCAAACCGGCACCGAACTGTTTCAACTGGTGCATGTGGCCGCGAAAGCCTTTCCGCAGGTCGCACTGTACTTCGAGAATTCGATCTTGCCGGCCGATCTGCCGCTGCTGGCCTCTGCCGCCGCGAGCGTCGACAAGCTGGAGCAAACCGGCTCACGGCTGATCGTCGATTCCCGTTACGGCGTCGGCGTCCCGTGGCGCGGACCGGCGTTGGTGAACGGCCGCGCTTGGCCGGTCCACAACGATACGACGCTTTGGCTCGCGGCGGGCCCCAATGTAATCGAGCCGGCGCGCACGGAATCGTCAACAACGATTCTGGATTTCAACGGCAACCTGCGTTCCGCCAGCGTGGCCTCCACCCACCTCGACTTCTCCTACCAAAGCAACTCCAGGGCAGTAGCGGTGCTAAGCGCGCGCCCAGCGAAAATAGAAATCGACGGCGCGGTGGTCCCGCCGAAAATCCAAGAGTCGGGCAGGAATTTCGTAGTCATGCTGCCGCGCGGCCAGCACCTTGTTCAGTTAGAAACGGGCAAGTAGCCGCACTGTACTACCATTTGGAGAATGTCTCGATTCTCCGAGCAGCGCTGGCTCGCCCTTTTCGCGGCTTCCATCGGCTACATGCTCGACGCCATGGACGTGCTGCTCTACGTCTTCGCCATCCAGACGCTGCGCGCTGAATTCCACTGGTCCGCCGCAACCGCGGGACTGGCCAGCTCGGCCACGCTCATCGCATCGTCGGCCGGCGGCATCCTCGCCGGCATTCTGGCGGACCGCTTCGGCCGCTCGCGCATTCTCATCTACACGATTCTGATTTACTCCATCGGCTCCGGCGGCTCGGCCACGGCCACCGGTTTCGCATCGCTATTGATTTGGAGAGCAGTCGTCGGTTTGGGACTCGGCGGCGAATGGTCGGCGGGCGCTGTGCTGGTCTCCGAACACTGGCCGGCCCAACACCGCGCCAAGGCCGTGGGCGTGGTGCATTCCGGATGGGCGCTCGGCTACATGCTCGCGGCCGCGATGACGGCCTTCATTCTTCCGCGATTCGGCTGGCGGGCGTTATTCCTGGTCGGAATCCTTCCGTCATTGCTGACCATCTGGATTCAGCGCAAGGTCAAAGAGCCGGAGATCTGGACCAAGAGAACCAGATCGAGCTCCATCGCGGAACTCTTCCGTCCTCCGCTGGCGCGCCGGACTTTGCTGGGTACTCTGCTGGCAACCTCGGTCCTTTTCGCGTACTGGGGAATGTTCACCTGGCTTCCCGGATTTCTTTCTTCTCCGAAATCCCAAGGTGGCGCGGGACTCGACATCATGCACACCAGCGGCTGGATCTTCATCATGCAATTTGGCGCATTTCTCGGCTACCTGACATTCGGCTGGATGGCCGACCGGTTCGGCCGCCGTCCAACATTCGCGGTATACGTGCTGACGGCCGCGATACTGACGCCGATTTACGGGCTCACGCCGCGCTGGGCCGGCGACTCTTCCGAAACCTGGCTGTTCGTGCTGGGTCCCTTGGTGGGATTTTTCGGGACCGGATTTTTCGCGTTGTTCGGCGCCATGCTCGCCGAACTTTATCCCACAGCGGTTCGCGGAACGGGGCAGGGTTTCGTGTACAATTTCGCGCGCGCTGCCAGCGCGCTGGCGCCGTTCGCCGTGGGGGCGATTGCGGACCGTAAGGGCATTGGGGGCGCGCTGGCTTTGAACTCCGCATTTTTTCTGATTGGGTCGGTTCTGATTTTTACGCTGCCGGAGACGAAGAATACTGAGCTGACGTGATATCAACACCAGGCGGATTAACAATCCGCCACAGGTTACCAACCTGCCCCACAATTCATTTTTACGGGACCGCTACGACTTGCATGGGGAACGACGCTACTACGTTGCCGCTGCTGTCCAAGCGGTCCACAATGTAGTACAGCATGCGATTTGAGATCGCTGGAATTGTGATAGTGCATGCGTCGTTGATCGCACAATTCTGGCGGGTCACGGTTTCATTAGTGAAGCCGTAGGGGTCGCCGGGCGACGCCGACGGAATCTCGGTTGTGCATTCCACTTGATAGGCGGTGCAGCGCAAAAGGCTTCCGCCGTTTTCGGCATAGCCGAACCGTGCGCGGATATTGCTTGCGCCTGGGCTGCCCTGGTAATTCAACGTCACCGGCACCAACGAAGTGCGATTCATCGAGTCGGGTTTCGGCATGGGCGCCAGGCGCAGGGACACCCATTCGGAACGGACTCCATCCAACCAGTCCGCCACGCAAAAAGCAAAATCGCCTTCCGGCGTCGACCGGCAGTTGGAAAACTGATATTGCAGGCCCGGCATTCCATGCACGTAGCCGAGTTTTCGCGCGGTCAGCCCGCTGGTATCCGGCTTGTCGGTTCGGATCTGCGTCAATTGGCCCGCGTACGGCGAGAGCTGAAACGCGCAC
>DATDHK010000570.1:0-1711 GCA_036521635.1 Bryobacteraceae bacterium
CTGCGCGTGCTGAAAGGCGGCAAGTCGCTGGCCGACAGCCTGGCAACCCACCCCGAATTTTTCTCCGACCTCTTCGTCAACATGGTGCGCGCCGGCGAAGCCAGCGGATCGCTAGCGACCGTCTTCGAAAGGCTCTCGGAATTCGAGCGCACCCGCGACGATCTGCGCAGCTACATCTTGACCTCGATGGCGTACCCGTCGCTCTTGATTTTGGTAGGCACGGCTTCGATTCTGGTGTTAATGAATTTCGTGGTGCCGCGCTTTGCATCGGTGTTCGAGCAGTCGAGAATAGCCATGCCCCTGCCCACCAAAATATTGCTGGAAGGCAGCAAGTTCCTGCAATCCTACGGCGGAATCATTTTGGCGGCGATAGTGATTTTCGCCCTGGCCATGTACACCAACGTTCGAACCTCTGCGGGCCGGCTCTGGTGGGACACGCTGCGTCTAAAAATTCCGCTGCTCGGCGACGCCTTGCGCAAGGCGGAAACGGCACGCTTCGCGCGCGCAATGGGCACGCTGGTTTCGAACAGCGTCCCGCTGGTGCAATCCATCGCAATCGCCGGGGCGACCCTCAACAACCGGCGAATTTCAGGATCGCTGAATGCCGTAGCGCTGGGCGTCAAGCGCGGCGAGGGCATCGCAACTCCGATGAAGCGGGCCGGACAATTTCCGCCGCTGGCCGCGCACTTGCTGGCCGTGGGTGAAGAAACGGGCCGGCTGGATTCTATGTTTATTCGAATGGCCGACATTTACGAAGCCGACACGCGCGCGGCCATCCGGCGATTCACTTCGCTATTCGAACCGCTGGTGATTTTGGTGATGGGACTGATTGTCGGAGTCCTGATTTTGAGCATGCTGCTGGCGATTGTCGGCATGAACGACGTGGCGATGTAACGATGCGGGAGGTGGACATGAGAAAACGAAATAGCGGCCAGTCGGGCGTCACGCTTATCGAAATGATGGTGGTGGTTACGATCATCGCTTTGTTCGCGGCGTTGGTCTTGCCAAAAATGCTGGGTCAGGCGGATAGGGCCCGCAAGACGGCGGCCCGCGCTCAGATCAACGCGTACATGACAGCGTTGGGCTCCTACAAACTCGACACCGGAATTTTCCCCACCACCGAGCAGGGCTTGCAGGCTTTGCGCGTGAAGCCCGAGGCGGTCACCACATGGCAAGGGCCGTATCTCCAGCGAGACGTCGAAAACGATCCGTGGGGCCACCCGTACATCTACCGCTATCCCGGCGAGCACGGCGATGAGCCGGACATAATCAGCTACGGCGCCGACGGCGCGCCGGGCGGAGACGGAATCAATGCCGACATCGTCAGTTGGAAAAACTAAATTTGTGGGGCAGGTTGGTAACCTGCCACCGATTGTCAATCGGCGTGTTGAAGATTTCCATAATCCAGCGGCTCGCCGATTACCAATCGGCGGTAGGTTGCCAACCTGCCCCACAAAGGAACAAAAAGCAGCCGGGATCACGCTCGTCGAGATGCTGGTTGTGGTCGCGATCATTGCCCTAATGGTCGGCATCAGCTTCCCCGCCATCACTTCGGGGATCGACTCCCTCCGCCTGAACGCCGCCACCAACGGAGTCGTCAGCTTCTTCAACACCGGCCTCAACCGCGCCGAGCGCCGCCAGCAAGTAGTCGCAATCACCATTTCCAAAACTGAAAACGAGATCAGCATGCGCTCCACCGAACCCGGATTCT
>DATDHK010000571.1:0-6281 GCA_036521635.1 Bryobacteraceae bacterium
GAGGTCCGGGCCGATATCGATCTTCAGATCGCACGCCGGGGGTTGCAAGCGCTCGCGCATGGCCAGCACAGCCGAGCGGATCACATTCGAAGGGCTTGTTTCGGCGAACTCGAATTGTTGACGGTTGCGTTGGATGCGGGAGAAGGTCAGGAAGTTTTCAATAAGGCGCGTGAGCCGCTGATTTTCTCCGGCAATCAACTCCAGGTAATCGCGAGTTTTCTGGGCATCCAACTGGACGTCCTCCAGCAGCGAATCGACCAGCAACTGCGTGGAAGCGAGGGGCGTTCGGAGCTCGTGCGATACCGATGCAACCAGGTCGGTCCGAAGGCGAGCCAACCGCAGTTGGCGGCGAAAGATATGTCCCGCGATCAGCACCATCACCGTCATGGCGGCGATGACCAGGAATCCGACCCAGAGATAAGCAGTCTTCCTGCGCCGGGCCGCGTCCTCGAATGCTTTCGTATCCAGGAGCGAAAGAGAAATCTGCCAGCCGGGTAACAGCCTGCCCGCTGGAATGGCCTCCGGCGGACTCACCGATCCCGGAGGAATCATCGCGAACGCAACACTGCCGGAGGGGTCGGCGAAAAGACCGTCCATGCCGGACAAGATGGTGGGGGTGCGGTACAAACCTGTGATATGGCCGCTGGGGGATGAGAGCCGCCATAGATCGGATACGCGGGTGGATTGCAGCCCGGCGCCTCCCACGCGAATCTTGTCCGCTTCCAGAAACTGCGCCGCCAGCCGCTCGGCCGCGGCGGTTGCGAACGCGGGAAGATCGGGCCGCAGCGCGCGCATTTCGTCCATCAGGAAAAGCCTTTGGCTGGAAGGCATGGCCGCGCTCTTGTAATTGCCGAGGAGTTCAGCCAGCCGGTGTTGCATGGCCGGGTAACGCCGATCGTTTGGCTTGGTCAATTGAAGAGCGAGCAATTGCTCGTCTGCGGCAATCAGGCGATTGAAGACGTCCAGCCCTTTGGAAATGGGGCCGGAGTTGAACTGCTCTTGAATGGCCCGCACGGCCGCTTCCTTCCGTCCACTTTGAACCAGACAGCGTACCTGCGCCTGCGCGGCCCGGGCGGCCAGCGAAGGATCCCGTTCGGACTTCGCGATGCGCGCGTACGCGGCGGCAGCGTCGGACAACCGGTCGCGTCGCGCTTCGAGCGCCTGCGCCGCGCGCCAGTCCGGTTGGTTGGGCGCCGGATCGGCCGGGCCAACGGCGGGCACATCCGGATAAGACACGATTCCCGAGTTGTCGAACAACACCGCGGAATCGGCAAGCCCTTGCGTGACGATCCGTGCAAAGCCGGCCGGCGCGCTTTCGCCGGGATTCGCTTCCAACGCCGCCGCGCGCGTGGTCCAAAACGAATCGATGCGGTCGCGGATCAGACGCATTTGCCCGCGGTATGCTTGCGTTACGCTTTGCCTTGCGGAATCGGCCTGGCCCTTGGCCGCCTCATTCATGAACCAGAGCACGCAGGCGGTGGGAGCGAGCACTCCGAGCACCAGAAACAGTGAGACCAGCAGCACGCTCCGATCATTGCCACCGCCGCCGAGCCGATTCGTAAAGCCCACCTTAGTTCCGTTTCTACACTAGTGTAGTGCGTCTCCCGCCGACCGCTCCCTGACGGTCGCGGCTCGGAATGAGTGTACTAAGCGTTTCAGAGCCGCGACCGTAAGGAAGCGGTTTTCAGGGTACTTGCGCGGATTGAATGACCTGTTCAAAGCGGGGTTGAAAACCCGCGGCGTCCTCACTCTTGATGCGGGCATGGAAGAATGCTCTGGTCTTCTCGGTGAAAATCCAAGCCATGATCTCCGTCTTTTTACCCCCCTCGTCGTCGAAGTCCGCGACCGCCCGGATAGCCTGGCGGGCGTTTATCGTGGTTAGCTGGATGCTCTCGGTACGCATGGCGTAGTTGTGAAAGCTGTCGCGCTGACGAATCTTCTCCGGAATAGCCAAACGAAGCCGGGCAGTAATATTTTCCGGACGGATCTGTTCCTGTATCATCCATACGCCGATGAACGCGTCGCTGAAGTATGCTTCCGACAAAATCGCCATCTGGCCGTTGTCGGACGACATGTCGGTAATACGATGAGACCAACCCGGCGGCAAATCGAATTCCACTCCGGTGATGTTGTGGTGATAGCGGTTGTTCAGAACGACCGCAAGTGAGCCCCGCGTTCTGGCGGCCTCCGTGAGAGCCGCTTCGATCCGCTTTATGTCGGGATAGCTCTCGGTGTATCGCTGGCGTAAGATCTCCAGTTGAGCCTGCAATGACTCGACGCTGGGCGATGTGTGCAATACGATGCCGGACTCGCGGGCGAGCCTGGCGATAACTTCCCGGTAGTTTGCGAAATTTTGCGCCAATGCCGCGAACTCTTGCGCGGCGCGGGTCAGGTCCCCTTTGCGGATGAGGCATTGGGCCAGCATGAACTGCGCCTGAGCGGCAACCTTTTGGTCGGCGCCGGAACTGACGATCTGGCGATAGATCTGCATTGCCTGATCGAGGTCGCCGACAGACTCTTGGGCATAAATTCCCTTTTGCAGGAGTTCGGCGGCACCTTGGCAGAAACCGGGGATTGCCGTGAAGAACAACGTGAGAATCGACAGCGCTGCAATTTTTTGGACCATATGCAAGACTACAGGTCCGATGTTACCGAATTGTTACGGCGCTGTCCTTTGTTGATCCTCCAGGGATTGGACGCTGACGGCCCGCTCCAATCCCAGAGCCGCGTCTGCAATCGAGGGAAATTCCCAAAACAAAGTTGGATCCAGGGAAACGTTTAGCGCCCTGGCCAACTCCTCGGTGATTTCGATGATGTCGATCGATTGGAGTCCGAGCGCGGCGAAGGTATCGAAGCGGCTGATCGCTCCGGGGTCGAGCTTCAACTTGCGGGCGATCCGCTGCACCAGCCAGTCTTCCAGGCTGTCGCGGCTGCGCGAGGCGGGGGCGTCGGCAGTGGAGACCGCCTCGGAAGGGGAAGGCGCCGCGCGTTCGAACGTGCCGATTGCTCGAGCCGTCAAGGAGCCGTCCGCGAACATTCTTTGACAATCGGCATAGCGGACTTTGCCGCTGGTCGTACGCGGAATCGTCCCGTAGCGCAGCAGGCCGATCGCGCCGGCCGTGATTTCCAGCGTTTCACCCAATGCCTTTTGAATGGACTGGCAGGCTGCCTCCACATCCAGGTCCTTCGCGGCGTCAGGACCGATTTCCTGCAAGACGACCAGCTTTTCGCCGTGCTCATCGGAAATCGCGAACGCGGCGGCGCGTCCGTTCGCCGCAGCCGGATGACAACCGTAAAGAGCGGCCTCGATATCTTCAGCAAAATAATTCCGGCCATTGAGGATGACGATATTTCTCAGGCGGCCGGCGACGATCAGGCCGTCGCGCGACATCCATCCGAGATCCTGAGTGCGCAGGAACGGCCCCGTGCCGTCTTCGAGAAATGCGTGGAACCGTTCGTCCGTCTCCGAAGGACGGTCCCAATACCCGGATGCCACGCTTGCTCCGCGAACCCATATTTCGCCCAGTTCTCCAGGCGCGGAAGGAACACGCTGATGCGGAACCACGATCCTCACATCCTGATAGCCGCTCGCCGGACCGCACTCCACTGTCCAATGATCCGAGCCGCCGCGATCGGATTCCCAACGTCCGCCGGTGACGAACAACGTGGCTTCCGCGAGGCCATAACATGGATAGAACGCCGAACGGCGAAATCCCCACCGGGCGAATTTTTCTTCGAATCTGTGAAGCGTTTTCCGGCGCACCGGTTCGGCGCCCACGATAGCCACTTGCCAGCAACTCAGATCGGTTTCTGGATCGAGCGCGTGGATTCGATCCGCGGCCAGCTCATAGGCAAACGTCGGCGCGACGCTGGTGTGGGCGCGAAATCGCGCGATCGCCCGAAGCCATCGGCTGGGATCCTGGAGAAACGCTTCCGGCGAAAAGAGCACGCAACGCGAGCCGAGATATACGGGATGCAACAGCATTCCCACCAGGCCCATGTCATGATAGTGCGGCAGCCAGCCCGCGATGATCGTATCGCTGGTATGCGAGAACGCGAGTTGCAACAGACGCTGATTGTCCAAGACGTTCTGGTGCGACACAGCGACGCCTTTGGGATTGCCGGTGGAGCCGGAAGTGTATTGGAGAAATGCGGTCGAGGACGGATCGGGATCGAAGGGCGGCTGATCGTTAATAGATGCCCCCGCGGCGGCTTCAAACGTGAACCACTCCAACCCCTGCAATGCGGGAAATTCGGACAGACGAGGCCGAATGCGAGTCAGCAGCGCCTCGGACGTGAGAACGGCGCCGGCATCGCAATCTTTCGCGACCGATGCAATTACTTCGATTCCTCGGCCGCGCGCGCGGGGCTGTGGCAAGGCGACCGGAATGCAGCCGGCATGCAGGCATCCGAAGAACGCTTGTATGAACTCCGGCCCGGAAGGAAAAACTAAAATCACTCGCGCGGCGCGCGGCAATCCGCGAAGAAGCGCGGCCCCAGCGCACGCTCCGGCCCAGAGCGAGCCATACGTAATCGGCGCGGTTTCTTCTTCGCCGTTTCGCAGAAATTGATATAGGGTTTGAGACGCGCGCTCTTCGGCGCGGGTGCGCAACAGCTCGACCAGGGTTCGCGCTTCCCTCACACGGCTTGCGCCTTCAGACAATCCAGAATCCCCGAAACGGTTCGGAGCATGCGCGGATCGGGAGGAACCTCCATGCCAAATTGCTTTTTCAGGAACACGACAAGAACGGTCAAAAGAAGCGAATTCCCGCCCAAATCGTAGAAATCGTCCAGCAGACCAACCTCGGGAACTTTGAGAATGTCGCGCCAGGCCTCCACAATCAACTCCCGCTCGGCCTTCATCGGATCGGCGGCCTCCGATCCGGGCTTCTCTTCGACGACTTTGATTTGCAGGAGCCCGCGGCGATCGATTTTCCCGCTATCAATCAGCGGGAACCGGTCCACCTCCACGATCCGCGACGGAACCATATAAGAAGGAAAGCGCGATTCGAGGTAGGCGCGAACGTCCTCTTTTCTCAGACTCGACCCGCGCGTCCGCTTGAAATAGCACCATAGGCTTGCGCGCTCCTCTTCGCCGGCAACCGTTGCCGCCGCTTCCTCAATTTCCGGATGGCGCTTCAACACGGCTTCTACTTCTTCCAGCTCGATTCGGAGACCTCGGATCTTGACCTGATTATCCACTCGGCCGATGAATCGCAAATTGCCATCGGGAAGCCACGCCGCCAAATCGCCGGTCCTATACAGCATTTGCGAATCGAACGGGCTCCTCAAGAAGCGTTCCGCGGTCAGCTCGGGACGGTTTACATATCCGCGCGCTAGGCCGCCTTGTATATAAAGCTCTCCGGCCTCGCCAATCTTTACGGGACTCATCGCCGCGTCGAGAATGTGGATTTTCACATTGTCGATCGGTTTCCCGATCGGCACGAAGTCCGCATCGATCCTCGGCGGGCAAGGGAACATGGTGGCGCCGATCGAAGCCTCCGTGGGGCCGTATGCATTGCACAGCTTGCCCCCCGGAATTTTCTCGTAGAACCGATGGACCAGGTTTGGCGACAGCGCCTCGCCGCCGGACATGACGTGCCGCACGCTGTGGCACTTCTCCACTGTAGTCTGCTCCAGAAACCTCCCGAGCACGGAGGGCACAAACTGCATCATCGTCACCTGCTCGGACTCGATCAGATCGGAGAGATAATCCCAGTCCGCTTCGTGTCCCGCTTCGGCGATCACCAAAGTCGCGCCGCAGATCAACGGCAGAAAGCACTCCCACACGGAGTGATCGAATCCCACGATCGCCTTCCACAGAATGGAGTCCGATTCGGTCACTTCGAACGTCCGCCGCATCCAGAGCATCCAATTCATAACGCCCTGGTGCGGCAGCATCGCGCCTTTCGGACGGCCGGTGGACCCGGAAGTAAAAATCACGTAGGCGAGATCGGACGGAGTGGACTGCACCGCGAGCGGCATTCCATTGGAGGCCGCTTGCGATTCGGAGATGCTGGTGACGACAACGGATACACCGGCTTCGGCAAGCATGAACCCGATCCGGTCGCCGGGCAGCGCCGGATCCAGAGGAAGGTAGGCGCCGCCGCATTTCAGAACGGCCAGCATCGCCACAACCGCATCGGCGCTTCTGGGCAGCCCCACACCAACAATGGAACCGTGGTTCACTCCCGCGGTTTGCAGTGAAGCGGCCAGCCGGTTCGCGCGCTCGGCCAGTTCCCCGAAGCTCAATTGCCGGCCGCCGCAGCGCACCGCGATCT
>DATDHK010000572.1:0-2169 GCA_036521635.1 Bryobacteraceae bacterium
CCTCACCCGCAACGCCACCACCAACGGCGAGGGCGTGTTCAGCATCTCCTCCCTCCCCGCCGGCGCCTACGAAGTGAAGGCCGAAGTCCCCGGATTCCGCACCGTCGTCCGTGAAGCCGCCATCGCCGTCGGCGGACTCACAACGGCCGACCTCCATCTGCAAGTCGGCGCCTCCAAGGACATCGTCACCGTCGAAGCGGTCACTCCTCAAATCGAATACGAGCGCCACACCATCGACGGCGTCGTAACCCGCGAGCAGATCCAAAATCTTCCGTTGAACGGACGCAGCTTCCTGCAGCTCGCCATGCTCGAGCCCGGCGTCAGCGTCTCCGCGAACAGCCAGGGCCAGTATAATCGCGCCTTCGACGTCTCCATCCTCGGCGCGGATTCCAACCTGACCCGCATCACCGTGGACGGCGCCAGCGTGCGCGATTCCGTCACCGGCGGAACCCAGCAGAATTTCTCGCAGGAAATCGTCCAGGAGTTCCAGGTGTCCAGCGTGAACTTCGATCTGTCCACCGGCGTCGGCGCCGGCGGAGCCGTGAACGTAGTCACCCGCGGCGGCGGCAACAAATTTCATGGCAGCGGATTCTTCTTCTTCCGCGATCACAACATGTCCGCATATCCCGTGCTGGCGCGCAACCCGATCTCGCCCGACCCGTTCTTCGCCCGCCGTCAAACTGGCGGATGGATCGGCGGCCCCGTGAAAAAGGAAAAACTATTTTTCTTTTCCAGCATCGAACACAACAATCAAAAGGCCGTATTTGCCCCGCTCCCCAGCGATCCTTTATTCCAGAATTTCGCGACGCTCGCCCCCAGTCCCTACATCGGCACCACGCTTACGGAGCGCATCGACTGGCGCATCAGCAACAAGCACAACGCCTTCGTCCGCTATTCGCACGACGGCAACCACAGCTTCGCGCCGCGCAGCAGCAACGAGCTTCCCTCCTCCTGGGTCAGTAATATTAATTGGGCCGATTCCGGCGTATTTTCTCTGATCAGCAGTTTCACTCCCACGGTCGTCAATGAATTTCGTTATTCGCTGACTTTCTGGAGCAATCAGAATCAGCTTCCCTCCCCCGATCAATGCCCCAACTGCCTGGGCCTGCTCGGTCCGCATATTTCGGTCGACGGAACCGGCCTCTCGTTCGGCAATCAAACCAACACGCCGCAATCGCGCATCTTGCGCCGTCACATTTACGCCGACAATTTCACCTGGCAGAAAGGCAGCCATCGTATGAAGATGGGCGGCGAGTGGGAATTTCAAAAAGGCACGGGCACATATACCATCAACGAGCCTGCCGCCCTCTCGCTCTTCTCGCCGGCTGAAGTCAAACAACTCGCGCCCCAGCTTGTGCCGCTGCTGCCGAAGACTTTCAACACCCTCGGCGACATCCTGAAGCTTCCCTTGAAAAACTTTTCATTCAGTGTCGGCGATACGCGCCAGCCGCCGCCGTTTCAGCTAGACAACGCGAATCACGACAACACCTTCCATTTTTACTGGCAGGACACGTGGAAAGTGAAGCCCAGTTTCACCTTGACTTATGGACTGGGATGGAATTACGAAAGCAACGCCCTGAATCACGACCTCACCAAACCCAAGTGGCTGGCGCCGATTTTTGGGGCCAACAATCTCGATCCGGAGCATCACGATTTCAAGCACTATTCTCCCTCGGTGGGCTTCGCCTGGTCTCCTTGGAAAAACAACAAGACCGTGTTTCGCGGCGGCGCGGGCGTCTATTACGACACCGTCGATATCGAATTGCGCCTCATTGAGCGCGCCTACCTGAGCCCTCTCGGGTCGGGCTACCTGACGCTGCCCGGCACCATCATCCCCAACCCGATTCCGGGAATCCCCGGCGTGCCGGTTAATACCCCTTTGGATTTCCGCGTGCCCACGGCCTTTCCGGGCGCGAACCTTATTTTTATCCTGCCCAACGTGCGCGCCCAGACGATCGCGCAGTTGAAGATCAATCCCAACAATACCGATCTCTCCGTCCGCACCATCGATGTGTTCAAGACCGGCACGGAACTTTTTACGAACGACTTTACTCCTGGGAAAGCCCAGCATTTTAGTCTGGGAGTACAGCGCCAGTTGAACCCCGATTTCGCGATCAGCGCGGACTACGTCTATCGCCATTTTCTGCATCAACAAATACGCGACGTGGA
>DATDHK010000573.1:0-3527 GCA_036521635.1 Bryobacteraceae bacterium
GGTGTGTGCGCCATCGGGCTGGCCGATCCGCCGGCGTTGATCCGCATGGTCCGGAACGTGCCGACCAATAGCAGCGCCATTCAGCCATATGTAAACGGCAAAGCCGCGGCCGTAGTCCTGGGGTTGCGGTCTGTTTCGGGATTGCAAGAGACTTGGCTGACCGAATTGCACGATTCGTTCGCCAGCATTGAGGACATCGACCGGGCGCTGATTGGGTTCCAAAACGATCCGCGGGCGGGCGACACCTTCTCGGGATACGACGATGTGCTGCCGGCGTCCCGCACGATGATTGGACTTTACCGCGCGGGATTGAGCTACCGCTCCGAAGAGGCCGCCAAGGGACTGCCCAAGGCGCGATATCTATTGGTCTCCATCTATCGCATCCGGCCCGGCAGGGATTCCGACTTTGCGGAGCTTGTAAGATTGCGGAGGGCGCATTACGACACCATCAACCTGGACCGTCCGGAGATTTGCTATCAGGTGATGTCGGGTGCGCCGTCCGGCACATTTATTTTCATGACGCCGCTGAATTCGCTGAAGTCCATGGACGACGGTCTGGCGCGGACACCGCCGTACGCCGAGGCTATTCGGGATGCAAACGCTACGGCTGGCCGGAAGATCGCGGCGGAAACTGAAATCGGCCATGAATTTCTGATATTTCGACTCGACCCCCGCATCAGTTATGTGTCGGACGACTTTTCCGCCGAGGACCCCGCTTTTTGGGCGCCGAGCAGGGCGAAAGAACGATAGCGCCCGTTTTTGTAACGCTCATGTAACCCCACTGCTATTTGATCTCTAACTCGGGTGTGGTACTTTCCCGAAGTAGGGATCAATTCATGAATCGATTTTTGCAAAGCCTCATCCTGATTGCGTCATTAGCGGCGCCCGCATTCTCACAGTTTGAAGCGGGCAGCGTTCTAGGCACTGTCCGGGATGCCAACAATGCCGTGGTCCGCGGCGCCAAGATTACTTTGACTAACAATGAAACCGGCATCGCCGCCGTTGCGACGTCCGACGACAACGGCAACTACGAGTTTCCTACCGTCAAGGTTGGCTTGTATAAAGTGACGGCCGAGCAGCCTGGCTTTTCCACCGCCGTGGCAAACGATATTCGCGTGAACGTAAGCTCGCGTCAACGCGTGGATCTGCAGCTCGCGGTCGGGCAGGTGTCGCAGACCGTGGAGGTGCTGGGCGCGGCGCCTCTGGTGGAAACAGACACCAGCCAGCGCGACCAGGTGATTACGCATGAAGAAGCGACCGAGCTGCCGTTGAATGGACGTCAGTATTCCTCGCTGGTTCTGCTGACGTCGGGCGTGAAGGTTTCGCCCATCGGAACCGGCAGCAACGTTACCGTGTTGACGCGCGAAGGCTCGTTCAACGTGAACGGGCTGCGCAGCACCTTCAACAATTACATGCTGGATGGGTTGGACAACAACGCCTACGGCACCAGCAACCAGGGATTTTCAAATCAGGTGATGCAACCGCCGCCGGACTCGGTGGCCGAGTTTCAAGTGGTGACCAACAATGAGAGCGCGGAGTATGGGCGCAGCGCCGGAGCGACCATCAACGTGGCGTATGCCAGCGGAACGAATCGATTGCATCTGAACTTGTGGGAATTTTTGCGCAACACAGATCTGAACGCCGTCGGGTTTTTCAAGCCTCGCGCCGGGAATAATTTTCCTTTTCACCGCAATCAATTTGGGACTACCGTCGGCGGGCCCATCGTGAAGAATCGCGCGTTTTTCTTCCTGGATTATGAAGGTTTCCGGCAGATCCGTAACATCCCTACGTTCCTGACTATTCCGTCGCTTTCGCAGCGGCAAGGCATTCTGCCGGTGGCTGTAACCAATCCGCTGACGGGCAAAACTTATCCGGCGGGCACACAAATTCCGGCGGCCGATATTCAACCGTGGGCGCTGAAAGTTTTGGGCGATCTTCCGCCACCCACGTCACCGACGGCCGCCAACGCGACGCCGGCCAACAATTATCAGATCTCGCAGCCGTTCAAGAATTTCAACGACAAGTACAGCGCGAAGTTCGACTATCAGTTCAGCGAAAAGCTAAACGGGTTTGTGCGTCTGGGGCAACTGAAAGCGAATATCTTCGACACGCCGCCGATTCCGCCGCCATCGGGCGGAGCGGGCAACAGCGCCACCAGAATTCTGGATCAGCAGATTGCCACGGGCATGAACTGGGTAAAGTCCAGCAACCAGGTGCTGGACTTCCGTTTTGCGGTTTCGCGGACTCGAGCGGGCAAGAATCCGGCTGCGCTGGGACTGCCGAATGCGTCGGCGCTGTATGGAATTCCGGGGCTTCCCACCGATCCGCGAATCTCGGGTGGGCTGCCGACCCAACTTACCAGTGGATATGCCGATCTGGGCCGCCAGGCCACCAATCCTCAGTGGCAATATCCGACGGTCTACAATCCGAAAGTGAATTACTCGTGGATTCATGGACGCCAGTCGTTCAAGATAGGCTACGAGTATCAACGCATTCTTACCGAAGTGATGGACGTCAACCCGTTGTACGGCCGCGATAGTTACGCGAGCAAATTCAGCGGCGATAATTTTGGCGATTTCCTATTCGGCCTGCGCAGCCAATACGCGCTCAGCACACTGTTTGTGGCGAACCTGCGGCAGAACATGCACTTCGCCTATCTTCAAGACGATTTCAAAACAACGCCTAAGTTGACCCTCAATCTGGGCGTGCGGTACGAATACGGATCGCCGCAATTTGAACGGGATAATCATCTGAGTAACTTCGATCCGTCTACGGGAACTATTCTGAAAGCAAAGGACGGCGGCACTTACGAGCGCGCCCTGGTGCATCCCGATTTAGGCGACTGGGCGCCGCGCGTTGGCCTGGCTTATCAGTTCACGCCAAAGACCGTTGTGCGGACCGGCTACGGCATCAGTTATGTCCATTTCAATCGCAGCGGCGGGGCCAACCTTCTGCCAATTAATGGGCCGCAGGTGGTGAACGCGGTCATCAACCAGAGTCCGGGCCAGCCGGGTTTCTTGACTACTCAGCAGGGTTATCCGGCAGGCTTGGCCGATCCGGCGAATTTTAATCCACTTACCGCCAATATTTCTTATTTGCCGAGTAACACGAAGTCCACTTACGTCATGAGTTGGTTCTTTTCGGTGCAGCAGCAGGTCGCCAAGAACACTCTGTTGGATTTGGCTTACGTCGGGAATCGAACCAACCGCTTGTTGCTGTTCGCCAATTTTAATCAGGCGTTGCCGAATCAGCCGGGGCAAAGTCTTTCGCTGGCCCAACGTCAGAACACTCGCCCGTTCCCGCAGTTTGGCGATATCACTTACGACTGGAACGGTGGATTCTCGGACTACAACAGCCTGCAGGTGCGCCTGGAACATCGTTTCAGCGGAGGATTTTTCTTCCTGAACTCGTTTACCTTTTCGAAGGCGATGGATAATGCGGCCGGCTCGCTGGAAGATCCTAATGGTAATTACAATGCTCCGCAGGATTTCCACAATCTGAAAGCGGAGAAGGCGCTATCGGCTTAC
>DATDHK010000574.1:0-5457 GCA_036521635.1 Bryobacteraceae bacterium
GAGCCACACTGCCAATTTATCGGACAATGCGTCGGCTTCGCGGTAGTTCAAGCTGCGGTCGCCGCAACTCACGGCAACCTCGCCGGGGGTACGGGCCACTTGCTCGCGAAACAGGTCGACAATCGAGTCACCGGGCGGCCAACGCCGGAGACTGCCGTTCACAGCCGCGATCCGCTCTGCCTCCTCGCCGGCAAGCAGATTCAGGTCGGCCCACGATGAAAGCGGTCCGGCAATCTGGCGCGCGACGGAGATCATCCGGTCGAGAAAGAGATCGTCGCTGAATTCGGCGGCATCGAAATAAAGAGACAGAGACGCACGATCGCCCTGGGAGTGCAGCGAAACGCAGACGCTCCGGCCGGAAGCCATCGTCCGGATCTCCGGAAATGAGGACTCCTCGAAAAAGAAATCGATTTCGTTGGCCGGGAGATCCGCGATATGCGGCCCGCGCCGCAGCGCAGTGCGAAGTCCGCTGGCTATCGACGCATCCTTTGCCGGTGGTTGGAAGATGCGCGGCTCCAGGACTTCGGCGGCACTCAACCAGAAACTGAATGGAACGTCCGCTTGCGTGTAAAGCTGAATCAGCAGCCCGTAGACACACTGAAAGAAATTCGACAAAGTAATTTCGTTGGCGTCGCACCAGGCCGATATCGCGCCCAGATCGTCGACGTCCTTATGAAGGCTCACCAGCCGCGGCTCACGCGCACGTCCAGCCGGCCGCGAAAGCGCGGCGATCTCTGTCGCGGCGGCGGCCGGGTCCACTACAATCTCCAAGCTATCGCCCGGATCGATGGACCCCTGGAGACCACGCACAACGGCATTCCGATGCGCGTCTATCGCCCTCGGGCCGAGCAAAGCTTCATTCGCGAGAAAAACGTATTGCCGCCGGCCATCCGGATACCGGCAGATCAGGTGGCGCCAAGGCCGCTCCGCATAGAGCTTGCCGGTCTCCCGCAAGATGGCTTCCGGCAGCTCGTTGTGTACTTCAATTTCCTCCAGCGCCGTATCGCAAACCATCCGGACGCATGCGTATTCGCGATCGAGCCAAGGGAGCGGAGATGCGACGATGCGAGTGCGCAGGATCGGGCTCGCCGCCACAAGCGTCGCAAGGCTCTCCGACAAAATCGCTACAGACGCCGGATACTCCAGATCGATTGCATAGCCAAGGACCCGGTGATTGCCCTTGTTCAAAAGCTCCAGACATCGGGCACGCGGCGGCAGCGGCACGGCTCCTTCGTAACCATGCGAAAGGTGGATTTCATCGAGAATCTTGTCCGGCGCATCCGCCATCCCGGAGAGGACCGAGACCAAATCGCCGGTGAACTGTTCGATCAGTCCCTCGTGAAAAAGATCGTTCTTGTATTCGAGCCGCAACTGAAGCTCGCCGGCGGAATCGGTGGCCGTCAGCATAAGCTCGAATACAGAATGCGTGCGGTCCACCTCGACCGGCTCTACGGTGAGGCCGCCGATTTGCATCGGGCCGCGTCCGCCCGCGACAACGTAATTGAAGCCGATGCGCGACATTCTCGCGACTGCCGGCTCGGGGCGGCCGCCGAGTCGAAACAGTCCTTCAAGCGATTCAACCGAGAGTTCGCGGTGCGATAACACGTCCGCGATTTTCTTGCGCACCGCGGCGACCAGTTCGGCGGCCGTCGTCCGCGCCCGCAAATACGTCCGCACCACCAAGCCGTTTACGAAAAGGCCGATGAGGCGCTCGGTCTCGGTTCCGGTGCGCGCCGAAAAGGGGACGATCACCGGGACATCGGCGCTGCGGGCGTAGCGACCCAGCAGATATTGAAACGCCGATAGAAGAACCGCGAACAGCGTAGCGCCGTGGCTCTCCGCAAAGCGCCTCAGACGGCGCACCAGGTCGTCCGGCAGCGCCGTTTTGATGGAGCTCGCGCGGTCCGCGGCGGGTGCGTCGACTTTCGCCAGCGCGTCCAGCAGGCGCGGAACCCCGGAGAGTTCGGCACGCCAGAATTCCAACTCCCCGGCCAGCGACGGGCCCTCCATGCGCCGCCGCTGCCACTCCGAATAATCGCCATACTGCACCGGCAGCGCGGCAAACTCCGGCGACCGCCCGCGGGATCGCTGCTCGTATGCTTGCAGCAGGTCGCCGTAGAAAACATCCAGGCTCACAGCGTCCGAAACAATGTGGTGCATCGAGAGCACGAACACGTGCGAAGCCGCGTCGAGCCGAATCAGTTCAATGCGGAACAGCGGAGCGGACTGAATGCGGAACCCCGGTCCCCGATCGCGCGAAGCCATCGCCTCGGCTTGCCGTTCGCGCACATTCTCCGGAAGGCTTGAAAGGTCGACCACCGGCAGCGGCGCGTGCACTTCCGCTTCGACGATTTGCACGCCCGCGCCGTCGCGCAATTCGAAACGTGTGCGCAGCGTCTCGTGCCGCGCGACTACATCCTGAACCGCTTGCGCCAACGCCTGCGTGTCGATCGGCCCGGTAACACGCCGGACGCTGTGGATGTTGTAGGCGCGATTTTCCGGCTCCAGTTGGGCCAGCATGAAGAAGGCATGCTGCGAAAGCGAGAGCGGAAACTCGCGCCGCTCGCCCCGCCGGACGGGGATGGTTGGTTCGGGATCGCTATGCCGCGGAAAGAGCTCCAGAAGGCGCGCCTTGTTGCCGCGAATGGAAGCGATCAGGCCCGGACTGAGTGCTCCTTTGGGAGCATCCACGCGCAGATCGCCGCCCTCGGCGTGCAGCTTGACGTCTTTGCGTTTTAACTCGGCTAATAGTTCGGAAATCGTCATCGGCCGCACCCACCGTTACTCGCGTGGGTGGCGGACATAGAAATCCAGAATTTTTTCACCGACCTTGAAGTCCGCTTCGCATCCGGCCGGTCCCTCACCTCCGGGCATGCAGTGCGCGCCGACGAATCCACCGGAGTACGAGTGCAGGATCATGTCCACGAACACGCCTTTGGCCGTGTACTCCGTCTCCTGGCTGCTGATGGTGTTGATTTTTAGGCTGCCGGCAAAGGTAGAGTTCAGGCCTTCCACCAGGCGCTCGGCCTGTTTGCTCGGCACCACCGTGTCCGATTTGCCGTGCACGTACAGCAGGCTCCGCCCGCCATGAGAAGCGTCCGCACTGGCCGTCAAACAAGCCGACGCTACGTTGGCGCCGCCTGCGACAAGAGCTGCGCTGGCGAACCGATCGGGTAACCGCAGAAAAGCAGCGCCGCGATGTGCGCGCCTTGAGAGAATCCGCCGATGTGCAGGGCCTTGGTGGAAAGATGCAGTTGGTCGATGACGCAGCTCGCATAGTCATACAGATTCGGCGGATCTTGGAAATGCCAGGAACGGGGCACTCCGCTGCCGCCCGCCTGAATCAGCACAAAGCCGCGCTTGGGTTTCGACGCGTCCGGCTTGGTGACCAGGTCTTGCAAATGCGTGCCCAGGTTCTCCGCGTCGGCGCTCATGTTTTGGCCGGCCAGATCGATGATCAGGCCGCACCCGCCGCCGAGGCATCTCTCGGGCACGGTCACGAAAAAAATAATTCCGTTGGATTCCTCCTTGATCGTTCCCGCGCTCCAACCCTGCTTGCCGCAATCCGCCTGGCCGAAGCATTGAGCGGCCATCGCGATCGCGAACCCGGCTGCCGCGGCGATCGGAAGAACTTTCACCTATTGACCCTCCAGCTCTGCTTCGGCGTCCATCTGCACGCGGGAGTTCTTGGGGTAAAGACTGCCCACCGGTATGAAGGACGAGGCCGGCATGTGATTGTTGAAGAATCGCCGCACCTGCCGCCCGATGATGGGCCCTTCCATCTGCTGGTAATTCGTGACATATATATGGATGCGGACCACGTCGTCGGGAGTGGCCCCGGCGGCTTCGAGCGCGGTCTTCAGGTTTTGAAGAGTGCGTTTGGTTTGCTCCTGAAGCGACAGTCCTTCTTCAATGCCCGACTCGTCGGCGGCGCTCTGCGCGGAAACGAAGACCAGGCTCCGTGCATTATCCGAAACCACGACATGGTTAAAGTCGCTGCTGGTGAAGAGAGTCTCCGGAGTGAATTTCTTTTTTTCGGCGCGCGTGCCCGGCGGAACGAAGAGGCAGCCCAGCACGATCCACGGGCCGATGCGAAGGAGAAGCCGCGTATGATTCGGCATGTCTACTTCCGTACAACCGCCAGACCTTCGATCTCGATCAGCATTCCGTCCCCCACCAGTTTTGGAACTCCGAGATAAGTGATCGCCGGAAGCGGCACATTTTTGAAGTAGGCTTTGATCTTTGAAGTTACGGTTTTCCCGGCGCCGCCGTCGCTGTCCACGAAAAAGACGTTCAAGTGGACCACGTCCTGTTTTTCGGCGCCGCCGGCCTGCAACGCGAAGTCAAGGTTCTTCAGCGCCGTATCCGCCTGGGCATCCACTGTCTGACCCACGATCTCCAGCTTGGTGTTGATGGCCGTTTGTCCCGCGATGTGCAAAAACTTCTTCCCGTTCTTGACCTTCACTACCTGCGACAGATAGTCCAGCTTCGGCAGATCGGCCGGGTTCAAACGTTCGATTTCCGGGTCTGCGGGTTTTTGCGCGAACAAGCCGGCCGTGCAAATCAGGCTTGCAGCCACGATGCCTCGACAGATAATTCCTGGATTCATAAATAGATTGTAAGTCTCCGGCTATTCCGGTTCGATTTCCGGTTCCAACACGCGCTGCCGGTCGAGCAGAAAGCTCCAGTCCGTACCGTATGCTTGCCGCGCCCCGTGGCAACCCATGCATCCGCCGGCCAAGTGGCCCTTCCCTTGAAAGAATGCATTCTGGAAAACAGGCGCGCCGGGATTCGGCTTCGGATTCAGCGCCGGCGAAATGTAGTCGCTCGCCTTGGTGACGCCGTTCGTGAATTGACCGCTGAACATCTGGGTCGCGGGCGCGCCCTCGATAATCACGTTGGAAGCGTAATAGACGCCCTGCGACTCCTTTCCGGGGTACGCCAGCACGCCAGGCTTCTTGTCCAGCGGCACCCATTGCGTGCTGACCAGGCGATAGAAGCGCAGCGGCAGATCGGGCGCGATCTTCAGCATGCTGGTCTGCGCCGCCCGGTTGATCTGGACAATCTTTTCGGGAATGTCGTTCATGCGCTTGTTTATGGTCACGTACTTGATGTCGGGAAGGCCGCCTCCGGCGCGCTGGTGAAAATACAGTCCAAATTTCGGCACGACCGGCGCGCTAACAGACTCCATCACGTATTTCTGCGGCTGATCCTGCGTCGCCGGGATGAGCTGGTAATTGGGCGTAAACGGCGTTGCGATTTTCTTGCCCGCCTCGGTGTAGCTGCCGTTGGGATTCTCCACCATGATCGGCTTTCCATCGGCGCCCAATTCCGGCGTCACCAGGCTGCTGATGTGTTCAAACGTCGCCCAGGTGAAATAAGGCGCCGAGGGAGTCTTGTGGATGATGTGCATCGCCACCATTCCCCAGCGGTCCTTCGGGTCGGTCAGGCTGGAAT
>DATDHK010000575.1:0-4747 GCA_036521635.1 Bryobacteraceae bacterium
CGCCGTGCCTTGAAAACTCTGCGCCACTATGCCGGCCTGCTGGATCACCGCCTGGCGTGACGCGGTATCGTTCGGGTTTATACTGAGCCTCGAAAAACTCTGAAACAAATTGCTGATGGACGGCGCGATTCCCGACGTCCCCGATAAACTGAAGGACGTCTCCAGCGGCGTCAGATTCGTCGTCTTTTGATTGGAAAAGCCAAACCCGGTCTGCTGGTCCCGCACGGCCCGCTCGGCATATCCATCGCGCGAACTCACCACCGGGCCCGCTCTTACTCCACCGGGCAGCCCGACCGTAACGTCAAAAGGCAGCGCTTCCAGCGGCTGGGTCTGTTTTACGTATCCAGGCGTGGAGGAGTTCGTGACGTTATTCTGTGTCACGGCCAGCGCCTGTCCATAGGCTCTGAGGGCGTTGGCCGAGCTGAGCAGCGAGGTGAACAGATTACCCATGAACCACCAACCTGGCGGAGTTGATGGGAATCGGTTGACGGGACTTGCCGCCCGCGGTGTAGCCGGGGGCGGTGTCCTCAATTACGGTGGATGCCAAACGCGCCCAGCCCTCGTGGAACTTGCCGGCGCTTTCGAGCAAGCCCCTGACGTTCCGCAATTCGTCACGCATGGCCGAGATTTGAAGTTCGAGAGGGCGTTCGGAACCCGCGCCGCGCCAACCGTCCGACGCCAAATCCATTTCGAGCCGGCGCAAGGAGTCCACGGCCGTCATCAAATCCCCGGCGCTGCTGTCCAAGGCTTCCACAGTTGGACGAAGTAACTTTATCCGAACTTTTTCCAGACTCCGCCGCGCTTGCATGACTCTTTCCAGTTCAGCGTTCACGTTAGGTGATCTGCAATGATGCTGGCGCTTACCTGTTGTGCGTCCACGCGGTAAGCGCCACTTCCTACCGCCGCCGTAAGATGCGACAATTTTTCGAGTTGGACCGCGGAATTACCCTGGGCCGCCGAGAGGTGGGCGCCCAGGATCGAGAGCTGAATCTGATCGGCCGCAAACGTCTGGCCGGCCGGACCGCGAAGAGGCCTATACTGGTTGGGTGTGATCCCGGTGGATTTTCTCACTCCCGATATGTTGTTGGAATCGCCTATCTGCATGTAATCTTGGTCACCGCTCCTATAGATCTCTATCGGCGCGAGTACGGCTGAATCCAGGGAATAAGGTGAGAACGGGTGGAGGACTATCTCTGGGGAAGAACACGAGGAATACTAGGAATATGAGGAACACCAGACGATTTCTCCGTCGTCCGTGTGTTCCTTGTATTCCTTTGTGTTCTCCCCGTCCTACTGTTGCGCCTGGGCCGGAACCCCCAGCCAGCGATCCAGAAAGCGACGGCTGCCGGTCTCGCGCTGCGGTCCTTTCGAACTGGCCGTGGTGTTCATCTTGAGGTCGTAATACGCGAGCAGGTGGCCTTCGTCGTAGCCGATGGCCGCCGCGTATTGACGGAGATAGCTGGTGTTGAAGATGCCACCGGGAAGCTGGTCGAATTCCTCGGCCTCAATGGCCCTGAGGAAGCGTAAGCTGATCTTGGTGCCGGCGGCGATCTCTTCCAGAGAGATGCCGGCCGTGCTCCGTAATCGTGACAAGTCGAGAGGGCGGGCGCATGCGTTACCAGGCGGCGCGGGGGCGCCGGTTTTTTGCGGCATTATCTATCCTAAGACTAGTACTTGGGGTGCAAGGGTCTATGATAACCCATTTGTCAAGTCCAGAGCATTATGAAAATATCTTAAGTTTGATACTGGGTTCGTTTTGCAGCCCGACTAAGAGCCTTCCTGGGGACGGCGCTAGGGTCAGAAGTAGAACTACTATGAAACGGGGCCTTTTTCTTGGTGCAACAACCTCAAAACAACCGTTTTTTCGCTGTCTGACGCATGTTTGTTAGAACGAAATCGGGTGTCCATCCCGTATCATAATAGAAGAACCAGCAAGGAGGATTGTTAATGCGCTTACTCGGATTGTGTTTTGGGACCGTGGCTTTGCTTTCCGCAGCCACCGCGCCACCGCAGATCACCTTTTATAAGAATGTGTTACCGGTGTTACAGAAGAACTGCCAGACGTGTCACCGGCCGGGCGAAGCTGCCCCCATGTCCTTCTTAACATACGAAACCGCCCGTCCGTGGGCAAAGGGCATCAAGACGGCAGTTGTCACCAAAAAGATGCCGCCGTGGTTCGCCGATCCGCATTACGGCAAGTTCGCCAATGACCGATCCTTGTCGCAAGCTGAAATCGACACGTTGGTCTCCTGGGCCGACACCGGGGCGCAAGCCGGCAATCCGAAAGACGCGCCGAAGCCGACCGAGTGGGTAGAAGGCTGGCGCATCCCCAAGCCCGACCAGGTTCTCTCCATGACGGTCCCCTTCAACGTCCCAGCTTCGGGCACCATCGACTATCAATACATCGTGGTCCCGACCGGTTTCACGGAAGACAAGTATGTGCAGTTGGCCGAAGCGCGGCCGGGTAATCCGGCGCTGGTTCACCACATCATCGCGTTCATTCGCGAGCCGGGCAACCCTTGGATGAAGGATGCGAAACCCGGCGTGCCGGTGGTTCCGCGCGAGCGGCAGCGGCAAGCGGAAGCTTCCGGCAACCAGAACAGGAACCAGGACGGCGGCGGATTTGGCGGCGACTTCCTGGCCGGCTATGCCCCTGGCACACTACCGAACGTCATGAAGCCCGGACAGGCCAAACTGGTGAAGGCCGGGTCAGACATCGTGCTCCAGATGCACTATACCGCCAACGGCAAAGCCGGCTCCGACATATCGAAGATCGGCATCGTTTTCGCGACCGTCCAGCCGACCGAGCGCGTTCTGACGCTGGCCGCGGTGAATGGCAACTTCGCGATTCCGCCGGGCGACCCGAATTATCGAGTGGATTCGAAGATCACACTGCAAGACGACTCCACTTTAGTGAATCTTTTGCCGCACATGCATTTCCGGGGCAAGGACTTCGAATACCGCGTCACGTATCCGAGCGGCGAGAAGGAAACCCTCCTGAGCGTGCCGCACTACGATTTCAACTGGCAGCTCACTTACGATCTGGCGCAGCCCAAGCTGTTGCCGAAGGGCACGGTGATCGAGTGCACGGCGCACTTCGATAATTCGGCCAACAACAAGTACAATCCCGATCCCACCAAGGAAGTTCACTTCGGTGAACAGACTTGGGAGGAAATGATGTTCGGGTTCTTCGATGTCTCGGTTCCAATGAACAAAACCGCGATGGATTTGATGCGGCCGAAGAAGCCGGCGCCGGCGCAAGCTGGTTCGGGGTTTTAAGGGAAGTTGAACACCGCTCCCTTGGCGACGGCACCTGTCAAGCCTCAACTTGTCAGCGGACAAGGACACCTCGGGTGGAGGCCTGTTGCCAGCGGCTCGGTACCGGAGGGAGCGGTTGTTGTGACAAGGAAATATGATGAAGCACACCAAATTTTTTGCAATCGGATTATCTGTCGCCGCAGCGGGCTGGGCCGCGAATGCGCCGCAACAGCCTACTTACCATAAGGACGTCGCTCCCATTCTGCAGAGCCACTGCCAGGAGTGCCACCGGCCCGGCGAGATCGCACCGTTCTCATTGCTTTCGTACAACGATGCGCGTCCCTGGGCGAAAGCCATCAAGGCCGACGTAGTCACCAAGAAGATGCCGCCGTGGTTTGCCGACCCGCAGTACGGCCACTTCGCCGACGACCGCTCGCTCAGCAAGCAGGAGATCGAAACGCTGGTGTCCTGGGTGGACGGCGGCGCCAAGGAAGGCGATCCGAAAGACGAGCCCAAGCCTCGCAGGTACGTGGATGGCTGGAATATCCCGAAGCCGGATCTGGTGCTGGACATGAACACGTTCCACATCGCGGCCAAGGGCGACGTGCCGTATATGTACGTTGTGCTTCCAACGAAGTTCACGAAGGATCAATGGATCCAGGCGGCGGAAGCGCGGCCCAGCGATCGCACCGTGGTGCACCACGTGGTGATCTTCGTTCGCGATCCGGAATCCAAATGGCTGCGTGAGGCCCAGCCAGGCGTTGCATATGTTCCGCCGGGCCATGGAAAAGATTTCAACAATACGTCGGGCGGCGGAAACGACATCCTCATGATCTATACGCCGGGCAAGATTCCGGAAATGTGGCGGCCCGGACTGGGCAAGATGATCAAGGCCGGTTCCGACCTGGTGCTGCAGATCCACTACACCGCGAGCGGCAAAGAGACCGACGACCATACCAAAGTCGGGTTGGTTTTCGCCACGGAAAAGCCGGCCGAGCGCGCGGTCACGATCGGTGGAAACAATCTCAGCTTCAAGATTCCGCCGGGCGATCCGAACTATCGCGTGGACGCCAAGAACACTTTCCCGAACGGCGTCACCATTCTGAATTTCTTCCCGCATATGCACGTGCGCGGGAAGGCGTTCGAATATGCGGCGGTATATCCGGACGGACGGCGCGAGGTGCTGCTGCGCGTGCCGAAGTACGACTTCTTCTGGCAGCTCGATTACAAGCTGACCGAGCCGTTGGTTCTTCCGCCAGGATCGCGGATCGATTGCACGGGGTGGTTCGACAATTCGCCGAATAATCCGGCGAATCCCGATCCGACGGCCACGGTTCGTTTCGGCGAGCAGAGTTGGGAAGAGATGATGATCGGATTCTACGACGTGGTGATGCCGGCGGACATGAGCATGAAGGATTTCTTCACGCCGAAGAAGCCGGCGGCTCCGGCGCCGACCAGCGGCCAGTAGAATGTGGGGCAGGTTGGTAAC
>DATDHK010000576.1:0-16241 GCA_036521635.1 Bryobacteraceae bacterium
GAAGGCAATATCGGATACCTGCGCAGCTTCGGACATGCGGACCGTCCGGGCGGCACCGTGCGCTTCGTGTTCCCCATTCGCGACCACTTTGCATTCACCGCCGAAGGCGGTGTAAACGAAACATTGCTGGGCGCCGGCAACAGCGGGCGCGCGGTGTTCGGCGTTCAATGGGGCAACTTCATCAAGCCGAAAGATTACCAGGAATTCAAGCATCCGGTGCCGGTCGATATTCCCCGTGTTCGATATGAGCTCCTGACGCGCAAGCTGCATATCGGGGCCTCGCCTCCCATCGCCGATGCCGGACCGGATCAGATCGGCGTCCCGGCCGGAACAATCACGCTCAACGGTTCGAACTCGCGCGATCCCAACGGCGAGGCGCTGACGTTCCAATGGGTCCAGGAAACTGGCCCGGCGGTTTCGCTGTCCGGTCCCACTTCGCCCATCACCACGTTTGGCGCGGCGGCCGGGCAGGCTTATACGTTCCGCTTGACGGTCCGCAATACGGACAATCTGTCGGCTTCGGCCAGAGTCAGGGTCACCACTACGGAAAATTTGAAGGTGCAGATCCTGTTCTTCATCGCCGATCCAACCACTATTCAGGGCGGACAGGCCTCCACGCTTTCGTGGAAGATCCTGAATGCCGACTCGGCCACCATCGCGCCCACTCCCGGCTCGGTGAACGCTTCGGCCGGATCGGTTACCGTTTCGCCCGCGACTACAACGTCGTACACCCTGACGGCGAAGAACGCGACCAGTCAGGATACCGCCACCGTGACAGTTTCAGTGACGCGGCCAACGCCCCGGATCGCGGTTTGTACCGCTGTCCCGATGAACATCAATTCGGGCGAGTCCTCCACGATCATTTACCAGACGCTGAACGCCGATACGGTCACCATTACGCCCGGTTTCGGCAACGTGCCGCCTAACGGTCAAGTGGTGGTCAGCCCGACGTCGACCACTACGTACACCATCGTGGCCACCAACCCGTTCGGTTCCGATACCTGCAACGTTACGATCACGGTGACGACCGGAGGAGGGGGACCGCCGCGCATTATCCGCTTCACCGCGGCTCCGTTGACCGTTCCCGCGGGCGGCATCTCCACGCTGGTTTGGCAGGTGGAGAATGCGACGACCATCACCATTACTCCGAACATCGGTTCGGTCGATTTGGTGGGAACGCGCGACGTCACAGTGCCCGCGCCGATCACTTACACGATTACCGCGTCGAACAGAGTCGGAACGGTTTCGGCGACGGTCACGATTAACGTGATCTCGCCGCCCACGCCGCCGGCCGATCCGACGATTGTTTCGTTTACGGCGAATCCGCCCAGCAGCACGCAGCCCGGCAGCCCGGTAGTGCTGACCTGCACGGCCACGAATGCTACGCAGGTGGTAATCTCGGGCGTCGGCCCGGTGGACGCCCAGGGGAACCTGACGGTCTTTCCGCAAGTCACCACAACCTACACTTGCGTCGCAACGAACAGCGTTGGCAAGCAAGTTTCGAAGAGCCTGACCGTTCCGGTGACTACCGGCGGTGGAGGCGGCGGTGGCGGACCGGTCATCGTTGTCAACGCGGCTGGTTGCAAAGCCCCGGCGGTCCCGGGCGGCGTGACTGTTTGCGAGACGATCGTCCGGTTGCTCGATATCGATCTGAGCGGCAGCACCAGCCCGAACCTTCCGCTCAGCTTCCTCACCACATCGCGCAGCCAGACGGCGGTGGTGCTCAATCCAACGTCGCCGAAGTTGACGGTGCAGCTCTCGGAGCTGTTCGGCGACTATTTCTTTGACATAGTAGTCACCGATAGCAAGGGGAACAAATCCACCGCGACGGTCGACGTGCGCTACGTTAAGACTACGAAGTCTTAGTCCGGTAAAAGGGTGAAAGAGGTGACTATCACCTCTTTCACCAGTTACAATACGTACGCGCTAATGAAACCCCGCACTCTCGTTTTTTTCCTTGCCGCGTGCAGTCTCTTCGCCCAAATCCCCACGCCCGAAAGCCACTTCGGCCACCCCATCGGCGTTGACCGCGAACTGCTGGATTGGGACAAAGTGGTTTCCTACTTCCAAGCGCTCGCCAAAACCAGCGACAAAATACAGGTCAAGGAATTAGGCAAGACCGCGGAGGGCCGCCCCTTCATCGCCGCCACCATCGGCTCCGCCGCCACGCTTCGGAATCTGGATCGCTACCAGGCCATACAAGCCAAACTGGCCGATCCACGCAAGACACCGCAGGACGAGGCCGATAAGCTCGTCGCAGAAGGCAAGATCGTAGTTCTCATCACCTGCTCCATTCACTCCACCGAAGTCGCGTCCACGCACAGCGCCATTCAGTTTGTCTACAACCTCATCACCGAGGACAAGCCCAAGTTCCGCGCGATTCTGGATAATGTGATTTTCGTGCTGGTTCCGTCGCAGAATCCCGACGGCGTGGACATCGTAACGCGCTGGTATCGCAAAACGCTTGGCACGCCCTACGAAGGCAGCGCGCCGCCCGAACTGTATCACAAGTACGTCGGCCACGATAACAATCGCGATTGGTACATTTTCTCCCAACCCGAAACGCGCTACACAATCGCCCAGCTCCAGAACGTGTGGCATCCGCAGATCGTCTACGACGTCCACCAGCAGGGTTCGTTTGCATCGCGCATGTTTGTCCCGCCGTGGTTGAATCCGGTGGACCCGAACATCGACGCCATCATCACCGAGGAGTGCAATTTCATCGGCGCCGGCATGGCCGTGGATCTTGTGGCCGCGGGCAAGAAAGGCGTAGTTATCAACGCCCTTTATGATTTCTGGACGCCGTCGCGCCACTATCAGGCGTACCACGCCGGCATGCGAATCCTGAGCGAATCGGTGAGCGCGCGATTGGCTACCCCGATCGTTGTGAAGCCGGAGCAAATTCAGGCCACCGGACTTGGCTACAACCCGCGTGAGCGAAGCTGGAATTATCTGGAGCCGTGGGAAGGCGGCACGTGGCGTCTGCGAGACATAATCGACTATCAGTTGATCGCGCTCGAGAGCTGCCTATATCAGGCGGCCACCCGGCGAGCCGATCTTCTCCGGAATTTCTATGAAGTGGGACGCCGGTCCATCGCGCGGCCCTCGCCGTATGCGTTCGTAATTCCCCGCGCGCAGGCGGACCCAGGCGCGGCGCGCAAAATGCTCGAGCTGCTAAATTTCGGCCAGGTTGAAATCGAACGCGCGACGGCCGCATTCGATTCCGGCGGCAAACGCTATTCGGAAGGAAGTTACATCGTGCGCATGCAGCAGCCCTACAGCGGATATGCGAAGACGCTGCTCGAACGCCAGCATTATCCGGACCTGCGGCTGTATCCCGGTGGTCCTCCGCAGCGCCCGTACGACGTGACGGCTCAGACCTTGCCGCTGTTGATGGGCGTCGAGACCGACACCGCGGAAAAATCGTTCAACGTCCCTACGCTGCTGGCCGCGAAGTTCGACTTCGATCTCAATTCACCGCACCCGCCGAATGGAGTTTTGGCGGCTTCCGACACCGAGTCCTGGCGCGCCGTGAACCGCCTCTGGTCCACGGACGCGCATGTGTGGCGGGACACTTCCAATGGCAATTTCTCTCCCACTCGTCCGGCTTCCGGCAGCGCAATCGAAATCGCGCGCCCGCGCATCGGACTCTACAAGAGCCACCTGGCCGCGATGGACGAAGGTTGGACACGCTGGCTCCTTGAAGACTTCGGCTTCGCTTATCGGAACATCCTCAACGCGCAGATCGCCGCCGGCGGACTGCGCCGGCAATTTGACGTCATCGTGTTTCCCGATCAACCCGCCGCGCAGATCACCGAAGGTTATGCGCCCGGCTCCATGCCCGACGAATATGTTGGCGGCCTGGACGCGAAGGCCGCGGCCAACCTCAAGAAATTCGCCGACGAAGGCGGAACGTTGGTATTCCTGAACCATTCCACCGAATATGCGCTGGAGGCGCTGGGCATCAATGCCAAGAATGTGGTGCGCGGCGTCTCCGCCCAGAATTTCTATTCGCCCGGATCGCTGCTAAACGTCACGCTCGACACACACGATCCTCTAGCCTACGGTCTGCCGGAAGATATCGCGATCTGGAGCGAGGGCAGCCCGGCCTGGGACCTTCCCGCCGGCAGCCGCGAGCCTCATGTAATAGCGCGCTACACCAAAGATCATGTGCTGGCTTCAGGCTGGCTGTTGGGCGCAAAATATCTGGAGAGCCGCGCGGCGCTGGTGGACGTGCAATCGGGCGAAGGACACGTCGTTCTGTTTGGAATGCGCCCGCAGTTCCGCGCACAGAGTTATCAGGCGTTCAAACTATTCTTCAATTCGCTCCTGCTGAGTTCCGCCCGCAAATGACGCGCTTTTTTGTGGGGCAGGTTGGTAACCTGCCGGCCGATGGTAATCGGCCCCGCTGCTAATATCCATCCAAATCATTCAGCAGCTTTCGCGGGATCTTCCAGCCCGGAGCTCTCGCCGCTTCGCAACCGCTTAGCCCAGCTTGTTCAGAATGAACCCAACGTCCTCCTTTTTTCCAGTCGGCAAAACCCATCCTGGCCGGGCCTTGAACCGGTGCGAATATTCTTTCAATTTTTCCGGCGTGTCGCTTTCCACAACCACTTTGCCTTTGATTAAATCACTGTAGAAGCGGTTCGCTTTTCCATCCTGGTCGAGCAAAACGACATCAGTAAGTAAGACTGCGCCACGTTCTTTTTCTCCTGAGAGACTGCGAACAACGACACAACCAGCGCGAGGGCAACGCAGGCAGTAAGTTTCAAAGTTCCTTATGATCGCAAAGTGTCGCCCGTGCGGCAACACCAATCGTTTAGCGGTGGGCGCCGCTGATGCCATGGACGGATTGGCGGAATACAAATGCTAGCGGTTTATCGTGACCGTGGCCGGATCTACTTCGTAACCCTCATCTTTCGCCGCCGCGGTCGCCTCAACGCGCAGCTTGTCGGCGTCGGCATCGCGCTCCGCCGAATCCAGCTTTCTCTTGATGACCTCTTCGCCAATTTGAATCCGCACATGCCAGTGGTTGTCGTGCGAATCCCAATCGACGGTTGCCTTCGTTGCAGTTTGTAGCACGGGTGAGCCTCCTGAATTATTGGTGTTGGAAAAAGAGCGAGATAAGCTTGTGGCCCGGCCGTTCCACCATCAGCTTCATGGAACCATTCGGCTCCAGGCTGTAGCGCTCGATAACCGTGACGTCGTTTTGCGTGGTTGTGACTCTCAGGACATTGTCATCCCACTTGGCCTTGCTCTTGAACGCTTTGCCTTGATGAATCGTGGAATTCTCCCGTCCATCCGTGCTGAAACTATATGAAAAACTCTCGTTCGCGCCATCGTAGGTGAAGCTACGCGTGACGGTAATATTGTTTTCCCGGTCATTGATGGTGACCGTGCCTGTTTGAAGTGCCTGTTCCCCGGCAAATTCGCTGCGAGTGGGTTCCAAAGTCCAGGTCCCATTAAGGCTTTTGTGTCCGCCGGCGACAGCAGCCGAAGCGGCAAAGAAAGCTAAACAAATAACGCCCGCCCTGAAAAAATTACGTGATTGTAGACGCATAGTGGCCCCCGCCGATACTTGGAGCAACCCAAGTGCCACGACGGGCCGGGCGTATACTAGACCCATGAAGTTCCGTGTGGTTCTCGAATACGATACGGAAACTCAGAGCTACTCCGCGGTGTGCCCGGAACTACCAGGATGCGCTTCGGCTGGTGAAACGGAGGCGGAAGCGTGCTAGAATATTGAGGAAGCGATCCGCCTTTACCTGACGCCATCCGACCTCGAGTTGCCGGAACATGCCAAGCTCGTTGAGGTCGGTGCAAAACTGACTCACTAGTGTAGTGTCCAAGAATTAGCTGGACAGTTCTGAGGTACATAGTGGGGCGGTCCCCCCGGACCGCAGCCGACGCCCTCGTCGGCCTTTGCATGGATTGCTCAATATTTCGGACGCGTGCGACAGGTCGGCCAGGGGGCCGACCGCGGACCAGGGGTCCGCCCCACCAGACGGATTGACCAGCTAATTCTTGGACACTACACTAGCCAAGTGCTACACTCGATTTCCGTGCGTCGATTTTTTTTCTCACTGATCTTTGTCTGTAGCGTCCTGCCGCTAGCCGCCCAGCAAATTTCCCCCAACCTCTACGCCGGTCTCCACTGGCGCATGATCGGACCCTTCCGCGGCGGACGCACCGTAGCGGCGGCGGGCATCCCGTCCCAGCCCAATGTCTTCTACGTTGCCGCCAACAACGGCGGCGTCTGGAAAACAGACGACTATGGCCGGACCTGGCATCCACTTTTTGACGATCAACCAACAGGCTCAATCGGCGCGCTCGCCATCGCTCCGTCCGATCCCAACATCCTCTACGCCGGAAGTGGCGAGGGCCTCCAGCGGCCCGATCTCTCCGTCGGCGATGGTATCTACAAATCCACCGACGCGGGCGCAACCTGGCGCCATCTCGGCCTGCGGGACGGCCAACAAATCTCCGCCATTCTAGTAGACCCGAACAATCCCAATCGCGTATTCGCAGCAGTGCTCGGACACCCCTATGGCCCAAATCCTGAGCGCGGTGTTTTTCGATCCTCCGACGGCGGCGAGACCTGGCAAAAGGTGCTCTATAAGGATGAGAACACCGGCGCCATCGACCTGGCGTTCGATCCGAAAAATCCCGAAACAGTCTACTCGGTTCTGTGGGCCGCGCGTCAAGGTCCGTGGGAAAACGGCGCGTGGCAAGGCCCGGGCAGCGGCTTGTTCAAATCGACCGACGGCGGCAACTCCTGGCAGCAACTCACGGGCGGCTTGCCAACTCCAGCCGACGGCTTAGGGCGAATCGGAATCGCCATCGCCCCCGGTAATCCCAAGCGCATGTATGCTCTGGTCGAAGCCCGCCCGAGCGGCGTTTATCGCTCCGGCGACGCGGGCGCAACTTGGCGCCGCGTCAATATTGAGACTCGCGTCACCGGCCGCGGATCCGACTTCGCGGGCGTCCGCGTCGATCCGAAAAACGAAAACGTCATCTATGTGGCGAACACTTCCACCTATCGATCCGACGACGCCGGCGAATCCTTCACCGCCATCAAAGGCGCGCCGGGCGGCGACGATTACCACACCATTTGGATCAATCCGGACAATCCGAAAATCATCCTGCTGGCCAGCGATCAAGGCGTCACCATCACCGTGAATGGCGGCCAGACCTGGAGCTCCTGGTACAACCAGCCGACCGCGCAGTTTTATCACGTGATCACCGACAATCGCTTTCCATATTGGGTTTACGGCGGCCAGCAGGAGAGCGGATCGGCCGGCGTCGCCAGCCACAGCGACTACGGCGAAATCACCTTTCGCGATTGGCGCACAGTGGGCGTCGAAGAGTATGGCTATGTTGCGCCCGATCCGCTGAACCCGAATTTCATTTACGGCGGCAAGCTTTCGCGCTTCGATCAAACCACTGGCGAAGTGCAGCAGGTCGGGCCCGCGGTTCTGCGCAGCGGCAAGTATCGTTTCCTGCGAACCATGCCGGTGATCTTTTCGCCGGTCAATCCGCACGTGCTTTTTCTTGGATCGAACGTGCTCTTCAAAACCCTCAACGGCGGGCACAGTTGGGATGTCATCAGTCCCGACCTGACGCGCGAGAAATACGAGATTCCGCCGAGCGTCGGCGTCTACACCGAGGAAGCCAAAAAGCAAGCGACCCGGCGCGGAGTGATCTACGCCCTCGCACCGTCGCATAAGGACGTCAATGTAATTTGGGCGGGCGCCGACGACGGATTGATCCATGTCACGCGCGACGGCGGCAAATCCTGGAAAAATATCACGCCGCCGGAGCTGACGCCCTGGAGCAAGGTGTCAATGCTGGATGCGTCGCACTTCGACGACGCTACCGCGTACGCGGCCATCAATCGCATCCGGCTGGACGATCTCAAGCCGCACATCTATCGCACGCATGACGGCGGCCGCACCTGGAAGGAAATCGTGAACGGCTTCCCCGCTGCGCCCGTCAACACCGTTCGCGAAGATCCCGTCCGCAAAGGGTTGCTCTATGCCGGCACGGAGCTCGCGGTTTTCGTCTCTTTCAACGATGGTGACGACTGGCAGCCGCTGCGCCAAAACATGCCGGCAATTTCGATTCGCGACCTGGTGATTCACGGCGACGATCTGGTGGTCGGCACGCACGGCCGCGGATTTTGGATTCTGGACGATATCTCGCCGTTGCGCCAAATGAGCGCGGAAATCGCGGCGTCTGAAGCTTATCTCTTCCGCCCGGCCGTAGCGCACCGCATCCGCCGAAGTCAAAATACCGACACGCCGCTTCCGCCCGAAGAGCCGGCCGGCCAGAATCCACCCGATGGAGCCATCGTCTATTACTACCTCAGGACGGCCGCAACAGAACCAGTGACGATCGAGATTTTCGACGCCGCGAAAAAGCTGGTGCGCCGTTATTCGAGCGACGACAAGCCCGAGCCGGTCGACCCCGAATTAAACGTTCCGACTTATTGGATTCGTCCCGCCAACATTCCCCCGGCCAGTGCCGGAATGCATCGCTTCGTTTGGGATTTGCACTATCCGCCGCCCGATGCATTAGAGCACGAATACCCAATTTCAGCAATCTATCGCGACACCCCGCGCTATCCGCTCGGCCCGGTCGTGCTGCCGGGCCAGTATTCGGTGAAGCTGACAGCCGCAGGAAAAAGCTACATCCAACCGCTGACCGTGAAAATGGACCCGCGCGTGAAAACTCCGCCGTCAGGACTGTTCCAGCAGTTTACGCTGGCCACGAAAATCACGAGCATGTTGCATCGGGATTATGAAGCCTTGCAAGAAGTGCGCGCGTTGCGGGCGAAACTGAAAGATCAAAACCCGGACGCGGAGAAACAGGCTGCGGCGCTGGAAGGAGTGGGAGGCGGCCGCATTCCCGGCGCCCGGCGCAGCGGGGACGCAAGCCTTACCAGTCTCAACGGGGAACTAGCTTCTGTCTTGGGCGTGATTGAGGGTTCCGACACGGCGCCGACATCGCAGGCGGTGGCCGCGGTTGGAGGGTTGGAGCGGACGCTTAAGAGTCTTGAGGCCGCTCTGCAAGAATTAAAAGCAAAAGCGAAGTAAATGCGCGGCAGTGTGATACAATTTCGGTCTGCCCTGACAGAGATTTATCATGAGATCAAATGCCGCTGTTGCCTTGATGCTGCTTAGCATCGGAAATACAGACTTCATTACGGCGCAGGAAAATAAGAATCCGAAGTTCTTGCGGGTTTCGTTGCCCGGTAGATCCTGGGCATTGCAGATTGACGCGGAAGGCTTCGTGGCCGAAATCGACGAAACCAAGCCCGACGGCCGACGATACCTGGTGGCGGCCAATCCTACTACTGAGTTGAGGTTGTCGATCCCTCTGGAACCAGTCAACCAACCGGCGAGCCTGGAAAGTTGCCGGGATGTGTTCGGCCAGCGGAATAACGCGAACGCAAAGCTGAAGCCCGTGGATGTAAAAGAGTCGCAGGTTGGCGACATGGCGGTTCAGGAATTCATCTTTCCCGTGGTAGACGGCGTCCCGATCCGGCAAAAGCACGTCTTCGGATGTTTCGCGAAGGACTATTCCTACGTCGATATTCATCTTTCGAAAGTCAAGTTCACGCCACAGGACGAGGCTCTCTTTACTGCTTTCCTGAACGCGGCTCACTTCACCAGCCAGAACGCGGTGGACGCGGCCAGCGTCGGACCGGACAGCAGCTACTACCTCGGCGAAGGAAGCAAATACTTCCTGAAGAACGCGTTCGCCCAGTCTATTGCCCCCTACAAGAAGGCGCTCGATCTGGAAAAGAAGAACCGGAAGCTTGACGCCGCCTTGTGGCGGCAGTTGATTGACAATTTGGGAACGGCTTATAGAAAAACCGGTGACCTGAAGTCCGCGGAAGAAGTTTTCCAATACGGAATATCGAGCGATCTGGCGCAGCCGCTCTTCTATTACGACGAGGCTTGCGTCTCCGCGGATAGAAACGATCTCAAGAACACCATGAAGCGCCTTGAGATCGCATTCAGTCTGCAAGGTATCGCGGCAGCTCTTGGTCCCCGGCTAACCAGCCCCGCCCCGGCGCCTATGCCCGACCCCGGCAAAGATCCCTGCTTCGAGCGTTTTTTGCAAGACAAGAAGTTCCACAAGCTCGTAGACTCGTTCGCTAAGGCGCCAATTCCACGGTGACATTTCCCTGTTAACAACGGTCAAAGTCTCCAATCCGCGCTGCAAGATAGTAGAAGTTTTCTTAAATAGATATGGACTATACTTGAACGATGCGCAAGTCGATTCTCCTTCTTTTTCTCCCGGTGCTCTACGGCGCCGATCCGCCCCCCCCGCCCCCGCCCCCGTGCCAGACTCCAGCCGCCTGCTGGGATCTCTTGGAGCGCGGAAATGCGAACTGGTGGACAACCGGACGCAGTCTCACACACCCCAACCAAACGCCGGCGCGGCGCGGTGCGGTGGCGAAAAAGCAATTGCCGTTCGCCGTGGTCTTGAGCTGTTCCGATTCGCGCGTGCCGCCAGAGGTAATATTCGATCGCGGCGTCGGCGATTTGTTCGTCATTCGCCTGGCCGGCAACGTCCTGGACGATTTCGCGATGGGCAGCATTCAATACGCCGTGGAAGTGGAGAAATACAACAAGCTCATTGTCGTGCTGGGCCACCAGCGCTGCGGCGCGCTGGAGGCCGCGGTCAAAGGAACTCCCCTCCCGAACCCGCTGGCGCTGTTGGGGAATGCCCTCAAGCCCGCCGTGGATGCGTCGCGAAACTGGCCGGGCGATCGCGTCGAGAACGCCGTGGACGCCAACATCCATCTGATGGCGAACAAACTGGAAGAAAAATTCGGGAGCATCGGCGTCGTGGTCAAGCGAAAACGCTACTCGCTCGACACTGGCAAGGTAACCGACCCGCAACCCCTGGAAGTGAAGCGTTAGAATCCGCTCGCACGCACCCAAAAACTTTCCGTCCACTTCGCCCCCGGCGCAATCGCCGGCAATCCCCGGTACGCTCCCGCGTGCGCCAGATTGAACGCGTTGGTGATCGCCGTCATCGGTTCGAAGCAGACTACATTCCGCCCCTGCGGCGCATACACCACGGCCACCGGAAACTTGGGACCGAACCGCACGGAAACCCGGCGGCCCTTCGCCTCCACCCAGAAGTCATCCGCCGGCCTCACTCCCCCAAAAACATCGTCGAACTGGCGCCCCAATAGCGGCGTCGGATCGGCCAAGTCAACCGGCTTGGTTTCACCAGTCGGCATGAAAGCGCTCGAAAGCGTGTAGTGGTCGCGAACCGGTAAGTGAATCGTCCATTCGTCGCGCGGCACGTCCGGAATCTGATACCAGGGATGAAACCCGATCACCAGCGGCATGGCCTCCCGCGAATGGTTCTCAATCGACGTGCGCACTTCCAGCACACCCGCCGCCAGCCCGTAGGTCATCTCAATGGTGTGCGCAAAAGGAAACTGCGCCATCCATTCCGGATGCTTCCAAAATTCCAAACGGCTGGTGACTTCAGCGCTTTCCCCATCGGCGTGCATCCCAACCACCTGCCAATCCGCGAACAACAGCAGTCCGTGAATCGGATGGCCGTTCTGATCCCTTCGCAACGTAACGGCGTCGGGATTCAAAAGATACTTACGGCCGTTCGCCCAGTATGCGTCCTGATCCAGCCGGTTCGCCCACGGTGCAAGAAATGGAATGCCGGATTGCCCCGGTTTCGCTTTCCACTCCGGCAGCGCCGCGTAAGGCGGCAGCAAAATCTGCTTTCCGTTTACGGTCATGCCGTACGCGATATTGCCCACCGATGGACAGATCGAGACTTCCACCCCATGGGCGGAATCCGTCAACCGCACGATGTCCACCGAATCGACAGTCAGTTTTTGAGCGGAGTAGTTAGCGGCTTCGGTCATGGCTGCGAAAGTTAAGAATGATACGAAAGCTAAGACGGCGGCGGTTAAGGCTCGTCTGGGTCCTTCAATTCGAGATCGGTATATTTCTGGCAGCACACACATGTGCCCGGCGTGTAGGTCCGAATATAACAAACCTCGCACCAGTAAGAGATGGCCAGCCGCTTCCCGTCTTTGTGTACGAACATCGCGTGGGTGTGTATCGGATCGATCTCGAAATGGCCCGGTGAATTGAAGTGCCCCACCGCCTCAAAATCCGTTCCCCAAATCCGCTTGTCGTTCAACACTCCAACCGTCGCCTCGTCGCCTTCCAGGTATACCGGTTTGCGATCGCCCGTCTCGAGCGCCGGCCTATCGTCCAGCCGGACCAACTTCCCGCGCAGCGAAAGGCCCGGCACTCCCGCCATCGCGCACGCCGCCAGGCACAGCAGACCGGCCGTCATTTGCGGAAGCCTTCGAATCACTACCTTCATTCTAAATCGAAGCCGCTGATCGCGCCTACTCCCAAAAATACGCGTAAGAAATCCGGTTCGCGCAAATTATACTGTCCGTCGCGCTTGCGCCCACCGGAACTGGGGAATCTTACCGTTTGGACCAGTGATTGCCACTGGTTTGGAGGATCGGTCCCCCAAGTCGCCATGTGTACCCCCACGCGTAAACTGGAAATGCTTCTCGTGGAGGACAACCCGGGGGATGTGCGCCTGGTCCGCGAAGCGCTAAAAGAGGGACGATTTCCGGGACACCTCACCGTCGCAATGGACGGTGAAGAAGCTACGGACATACTCTGGCGCCGGGGCGCGCACAAGGACGATCCACGTCCGGATCTGATCCTGCTGGACCTGAACCTGCCGGGAAAAAATGGGCGCGTAATACTGAAGGAGATCAAGAGCGATCCCGATTTGTGCCGGATTCCGGTGGCGGTGTTTTCCTCGTCCAGCGCTCCGAGCGACCTCGACAACGCCTACGCTCTCCACGCCAATTGCTACGTCCGCAAGCCGTCGGACCTGGACGAATATATGCAGGTGGTGCGATCGATAGAGCGCTTCTGGACCACCGTTGCAACCCTGCCACAGAAGGTGATCAGTGGCCGGTGATTGGTGATCGGCCGATCACTGATCACCGACCACCGATCACTGACCACCGATCACCGACCACTGACCACCGACCACCGATCACTGACCACCGATCACTGACCACCGATCACAGATAAATCGTTCCCTCTAAAAATCGCGCCGCTTTCCCGCTCATGGTCACCCGCTCGCCCCGATCCTCGCACCACACCTCACCGCCCCGCCGCGAAACCTGATACGCGTGCAGCTTCTTTTTTCCCAACCGCTTCGACCAATACGGAATCAGTGTGCAATGCGCCGACCCCGTCACCGGATCCTCCGGCACACCCTTAGCCGGCGCGAAAAATCGCGAGACAAAATCGACGTCCTTGCCCGGCGCCGTGACGATGACCGCGAACTTGTCCACCTGCGAAAGCAACTGCATGTCGGGTTTGAGTTTTCGTACTTCGTCTTCGGATGCGTAGACCACCAGGTAATCGCGCGCCGCAAGAATGGCCTCCGGACTGCCTCCCAAAGCTTCGGCGAGTTGCGCATGCGCGTCGCATTCACCGGGCGGCCGGGCGGGGAAGTCCATCGAGTACAAATCGCCCTCGCGAGTCACCACCAGCGTGCCGCTCTTGGTCTGGAACCGAACCGAGTTCGCCGACGGCGTCAGATCGTTCAGAATGATGAACGCGGATGCCAAAGTTGCGTGTCCGCACAGATCCACTTCCACCGCGGGCGTGAACCAGCGCAGGCCATAACCATCCCCGTTGCGGACGAAAAATGCCGTCTCCGAAAGATTGTTCTCGCCGGCGATGGCCTGCATCTGATCGTCCGGAAGCCATTCCTCCAGCGGACAGATTGCCGCCGGATTCCCGGAGAAAACCTGGCTCGAGAAAGCGTCTACCTGATAAATGCGAATTCGCGTGGTGCTCATAAAAGTGAAGGGGCTCTGAATCTAACCGGCTACTGAACGCGAGGCCTGTTCTTTTCGTTCAGCACCAGCTCATCGAAAATCGCCAGGACCTGCTTGCGGTATTGATAAACGCGTTTGAGCGAATCGCGGAAGCCGGTCTCATGACGCCGCGGGCTTAACCACTTCTGAAGAAGCGGCCGGGGCACGTCAATGTCCCGCCGCAGCGTATCGGGTGAATGGCCGCGCAAGAACAGCCCATAAAACATCGCCGCCTCACGTTGTGGGGCCAGTGGATCGAAATCTTCCCTCGGTGTCATGCCAGTACTTCTCAACTAAAAGAGTCAGTATAAACACGACTGGCCCGCGAATCAAGGGGGAATTTTCCCTGAACCGGAAACCTGACCGTGTGAGTCTACTCCAATTTTACCAAAGGATGTCAAATTCGACCAGTACTTGAAACTCTATCGCCCCCACGTGGATCTATAATGTAAGAGACTAACCATGAACTCCAAGGGCGCCGCGATTCTGGCCAATCCGCATCCGTGCGGCCACATCGTCTATCCATACACGGACGAGACCCAAGTATCGGAGGCAGTGTGCCTCTTCGCCAGCGCCGGCCTTCGAAAAGGCGAAGCCGTCATTCTTGTTATGACTTCGGACCACACTCAGCCAATTCGCCGCCGGCTGGAGCAGGAAGGCTTCAATCTGAGACAGTTGGAGCGCGCCGGTCAACTTATCTGCGAAGACGCCAAAGATCTCTTGTCCACTTTCACGTTCGATGGAGTAATCGACGAGCGGGTGTTCAAGACCAAGCTCGGCAAACTCATTGAGGCGGCCAAGGCCAGCGGCGGAAACCGCACCGAACGCGCAGTGCGTGTTTTTGGTGAGATGGTCGATTTGCTATGGAAATCCAACCTGCGAACCACGCAACGGCTAGAGGAGTTGTGGAACGAAGTAATTGACGCCCACTCGGTTCCTCTGTTGTGCGCCTACTCTCTTGCCGGACCGAAACCGCGCGACCTGCCGGCGCCCCTGCTGGCCTGTCATTCGCACGCGATAGCGTAACTACAACTTTTGGGTTCCCGCCACTTTTCCAAGCAAGCGATCGAACGTCCCCAGGGGCAGATGCCCCGCTTTCCGGGCCAGTTGCAACATCAGGCAATCGGAAAAACCCAGGGCCGGACGCGAGCGAAAGAGTTCAAGCGCCGCCCCAACGGCATCCGAATCCTGCAGCGTCAGTTCCTTGTGATTGAGCAGCATTTCGACCGCGGTGGCGAGATCGGCGGCGCTCAGTTCGTAGACTGTCGCCAGGACCCAGGTTGCCTCCGCAAGCGCGAGAATCGATACCCAAGCCCCATTCTCTATGAATACGCCGGCTGAAGCAGCCTGGCGTGGATTGTCTCCGGTGATGAGGCGAACAAGGACATTGGCGTCAACGGCGCGCATACCGTCCCCGGACGCGCCGCCGTATCCCCTCCTTCATTTCTTCGACGGTTCGTGATTTCGGAGGTCCCCCGGGAAACAACGCCCGCTGAATGTCCTGAGACGTAAACCGTCCGGACCGCCGCACTACGATCTTATCGCCGTCCTCATCCCATTCCAGAATTGATCCGGGGCCGACGCCGAGCTTTCGGCGAACTTCGACGGGAACTGAAATCTGCCCCTGCGCGGTGACCCTGGAGCGAGCGAGCGCCATACCTCACATTACCACGGTAATGCAGAAACACGCCCGCTGTTCTCACATTTCCTGTGTTCCTCGTATTCCTCGTATTCCTTCGTATTCCCCGTGTTCCTCGTGTTCCTCGTGTTCCCCGTATTCGGTAGTGGGCTACTTTGAATTTTTCGCGTTATCGAAAGCCCACTTTACGAATTGGGTTGCCGCCAGTAGTTGACCGGGATTCCGAACCGGATACCGGCTGTAAGCAGATCGGTCCTTCTCAAGGTTCTTGACGTATTCATCCTTGAGGCCAAAAAGTTCGGCCCGTTCCCTGAAATGCGCAGGGGTGCCACGCAGCGTTAGAAGTATTCCAATCTTCCTAGGTTGAACTTCAAAAGTCACGAAGTTGTTTGGCCGATAGATCCACTTTCGGCCCTCTTTCACGAACTGACCGCCGGGAGCGAGACTTTCCGCAAAACGCGACAAGGCTATCGCGATTGAGATCATAGTTCCGGCACGCTCAAAGTCTTCGTACATCGCATTCTGACTCATAAGATGCCCCGAGTCAGTTTATCACGCCGCTCTTTCTAACCCCCGTTCTTCGGCTTCCAGCAGGGCCACGATGTCCGACACTTCCCACAGTCGATTCGTGACACCAGCAGCCATTGCCGGAGTGGTCCGAAGCGTTTGGTGAATGCGCACGAAATT
>DATDHK010000577.1:0-4059 GCA_036521635.1 Bryobacteraceae bacterium
AGCGTTCAGCTCCTTGCAGGCTTACCAGATCGCCGGCGGACAATTGAACCCGAACAAGCAGTCGCAAACCACTTCGGCGTTAACGATGTTCGCGGGCATCGCGGTTTCAGCGAACGGCGGCGCGGATGGAACGGGAATCGTCTGGCAAACCACCGCCGACTTCGGCAGCCACCAGCAACCCTGCATCCTGCATGCCTTCGATGCGTCGGACCTGTCTCATGAATTGTGGAACAGCGAGATGGTGGCCAGCGACGCGGTCGGCCGATTTGTGAAATTCGTGCCGCCTACGGTGGCGAATGGGCGCGTGTATGTACCGACGCTTTCGAACCAATTAGTGACGTACGGATTGAAGACCACGCTGTCGCCGGACAACGGTCCTCCACAAATCACCGCGGTGGTCAACGGCGCCAGTTACCTGGGCGACTCCGTGGCGCCGGGCGAAGTGGTGGTGATCTTCGGCGCAAACATGGGGCCTGCCCAACTGGCCAATCTCCAATTGGACGGATCGGGCCGCGTGGCGACGTCGCTCTCGGGCACGCAGGTATTCTTCGATAGAGTGGCGGCGCCGCTACTGTATACGTCGGCTAACCAAGTGGGCGTGGTTGTGCCATTTGGAACTGTGGGACTCAGCACCCAGGTGAAAGTGATGTATCAGGATCAGGTGTCCGACCGATTTTCGGTGGGAGTGGCCCTGGCCGCGCCAGCCATATTCGCGGCCGATGGCACGGGCGGTGGCCAGGGCGCGATCTTGAATGAGGACACCAGTCCTAACAACTGGGACAATCCAGCCTATCCCGGTTCCATCGTGGTGCTGTACGCCACCGGCGGAGGGCAAACCGATCCGCCTGGTGAGGATGGCAAGATCACCGACTTGCCTTATCCGAAGCCTCGTCGTCCGGTACTGGTTTTCATCGACAACCAACTTGCTGACGTGCAATATGCCGGCGACGCCCCCGGACAGGTGCAGGGTGTTCTGCAAATCAACGCGCGCATCCCCGCGGGCGTTGCATCAGGCGCGGTCACGGTGACTATTCAAGTTGGCGAGGTTTCCAGTCCGAATACGATTATGTTGGTGGTGCGGTAGCGGGGGAAGGAACACGAGGAACACCGGACGTATTGCTCGTATTCGGTGTGTTCATCGTATTCCCCAACACCACGAACGTGAGAAAATACCACACGCGTTCCTCGTGTTCCCTGTGTTCCTCCCCTCTGCTATGATTATCAACCGATGACCGAACAAAAACCGTTCAAGCCATTCGTTCCCGCAAACGTGCAGATGCGCGAGTTCACCATGCGAGCGCTGCTGATCGGGCTGGTGCTGACATTGATCCTGGGGGCGGCTAACGCATATCTCGGCATGCGCGCCGGCATAACCATTGCGGCCACCTATCCGGCGGCAGTGATTGGAATGGCGGTGCTGCGTATTTTCAAGGGATCGATTCTCGAAGAGAACATAGCTCGAACGGCGGGGTCGATCGGCGAATCGGTGGCGGCTGGCGCGATTTTCACTCTGCCGGCATTTCTGATCGCGGGCGCGTGGCCCTCCTTTGCCCCTAAGGACGCGTATTGGAAATCAACGGCTCTGATGGTGGTGGGAAGTATTCTCGGCGTGCTGTTCGTATCGCTGGTGCGGCGGGTGATGGTGGAAGATCCGGAGCTGCCCTTCCCGGAATCCGTAGCGGCATCCGAGATCCACAAGGCCGGACGGCGCGGCGCGGAAGCGGCGAAATTTCTCTTCTATAACATTGCGCTCGGCGCGGTCATTCAATTCCTGGGCGAGATTCAACTCTTCGCGGCGGACCGGAATTTCTTCATTCCACTAGGACTGCTGGGCAAGAGCCAGGTGAAGTTAGGAAGTGCACAACGGACGTTGCCCGCCGGCGGCATTGCGGTGGCGTCGGGGCCAAGCGTGAGTCCGGCTTACATCGGCGTCGGCTACATCATCGGCCCGGAGCTAGCCTCTTTGAATTTCGCCGGCGGAGTGCTTGCCTGGGGCTTGATGGTTCCGCTGCTGATCTTTTTTCTTGGACCGCAACTCCAGAATTTTCTGCCGGCCGGATCCACCGATGCATCCTGGCTAGACCTGGCGACGCGCGTTTGGCGATACATTGTGCGGCCGATCGCGGTGGGCGGAATGATGGTGGGCGCGGCGTTCACTTTGTTCCGTATGCGCAAGGGTCTCTTCGATGGACTGAAGCGCGCCATTTCGGACTTAAAGGTTACCGCCGGCCAAGCCAAGCAAGTCAGCCGCAACGAGCAATACATGAGCTCCAAGACCGTGTTCCTGCTGATCGCGGTGATGTTCGCGTTGATGATCGCACTGTACGTTTATTTGTCCGGGCAGTGGATGATCGGGTTGGTGGCCGCACTGGTGATGCTGATCATCGCGTTCTTCTTCGCCACGGTGTCTGGATATTTGGTCGGCATGATCGGCTCGACGAACAATCCTATTTCGGGACTCACGTTGACCACCTTGATCATTGCCGCGCTGCTGATGGTATCGCTGGGAGTCTCCGGGCCGGGAGGAGTGGCCGTGGTGCTGGGCATTGCCGCGGTCGCGTGTGTTTCGTCCGCGGTTGCGGGCGAGTTGCTGCAGGATTTCAAAGTCGGCTACATCCTGGGCGGAACTCCACGCACCATTCAAATCACGGAACTGATTGCCGTCGTCGTAGCCAGCGCCGCCATGTACTGGCCGCTGTACATCCTGCAGGCGGCAAACATCAAGAGCGGAGGAACAGGTTTCGGCGATCCCAAACTTTCAGCTCCGCAGGCCGGACTGATGGCGACTCTGGCGCAGGGCATTGTCGGCGGCGACATGCCATGGCCGCTGGTGGTGGTGGGCATCATGTTCGGCATCGTGATGATCATGGTGAAAGTGCGCAGCCCGATGCTGGTGGCGGTGGGCATGTATCTGCCGATCAACACGACCTTCGCTATTTTCGTCGGCGGAGTGTTTCGTTGGATCACCGACACCATGCGGAAAAAACGCGGCTGCAACGAGGCGCAGCAGGCCCGAGTGGAAAACGTGGGCATTCTCACGGCATCGGGATTGATTGCAGGCGAGGCGCTGATGGGCTTGGTAATCGCGACGTTCCGCTTCTTCGAGTGGCCTCTGCCGAAGATTTTTGAAGACCCCTCCTATCTATTCGGATTCGCGATTATTGTGATGTTGGGGGTGTTGCTAGTGCGTCTTCCGCTGGCGAATGCCGGACGGCCGGAAGAGCCGGCGCCGCCTTCGGCGATGATGTGATGCGTGGGACTCGGGCTAGGCACTGGGTTGGGAAGAGACGCAACCCACTCGCCCTATCCACCGTCTGAAAGCTTAGGGAAGAAGGATCGGCCGCTGGATGGCAGATCTGTTTTACGCTTCAGCGGCCGGTCTCGTGCGGTCTTAGCGGCGATCCTTTAACATGGTCTATTGCCTCGCATAAGTTCAGTCTCCGACCCTAACAAAACGAAGTGGTCCCAGATCTATTTAGGGGTCGGATTCACCACCCTTGCCACGTTGATTTTGGAGCTGTCGCTCACCCGCATTTTCTCGGTCGTCTTTTACTATCACCTCGCGTTTCTCGCGATCTCCATCGCTCTGTTCGGGCTCGGAGCGGGCGGTGTTTTCTCTTACGTGGTGGCGGGTTGGCGCGGCAACATCTATTTCAAACTCGGAACGCTGGCGGTGTTGAACAGCATCGCGGTTGTCTTCTCGCTGGTTTATCTGCTTAGCCGCCCCGGCGAATTGAACAATCGGACGCTGGCCGCCGTGTACTTTGCCACGGCCTTGCCCTTTTTTTTCTCTGGAACTATTGTGTCGTTGGCGGTCTCCGAGGCCATCCAGCGCGTGGATCGCGTGTACTTTTTCGATCTGCTCGGCGCCGCAGTCGGCTGCCTGGCTCTGGTGCCGTTGCTCAATCAGTTCGGCGGACCGAACTCGGTTCTAGCGGCGTCGGTGCTGTTCGCGGTGTCGGCGGCCATCTGGTACAACCTGGCGGGGACGCAGCGCGGACGAGTGGGCGCCGTCGCGCTGGCGCTCGCATTTGTCGTGCTCATCGTTTATAACGGCAA
>DATDHK010000578.1:0-1809 GCA_036521635.1 Bryobacteraceae bacterium
GAACGCAGGTACGACACTCGTATTATTGTACGAGTAGCGCGCGGGCCTCGCCCACGACGAAGAGCGATCCGGTGATGAAGACCACGTCACCGGGGCCGGCTTCGCGCAGCAGTTCGACGGCTTCGCCCACGCTATGCGTTAGAGTGGCGCCGGGAGCCGGAATATTCTCCGGCGGCATAGCGCGGGAATTGGCGGGCGCAGTCACGATGATTCGATACGCCAGCGGAAATAGCAGCGAAGCCATTTCAGCCACGGCCTTATCGCGCATGACACCATAGATCAGCCAAACGCGGCGGCCGGCGTAGAAGCGCTGTATGTATTCGACCAGCGCCCGCGTGCCCGCGGGATTGTGGGCGCCGTCGAGAATTATTTCGGGTTGCTCTTTGATGCGCTCTAATCGTCCGGGCCAGCATGTTGCCGCGATTCCGGCTGGAGAAAAGCCAAGTTCGTGAAGCGCGATGGCAGCCGTGCGCGCGTTTTCCACTTGGTGCTCGCCGGGCAGCGGGCAAACAATTTCCTGGCCGCGTATACGGAAGCGGCTTCCGCGCGCATCGACCCTAAGGTCCACGATCGCCCAATCGCGCGCCAGCGTGTACGCTCCCTTGGCATGCGCACGCAGAACGGATTCCGCTTCGAGAGGCTGCTCTGCAAAAATGGCGGGCACGCCGGGCTTCAAGATCCCCGCTTTTTCGGCGGCGATCTTCGCGAGTTTGTCTCCGAGGAACATTTCGTGATCGAAGTCGATCGGTGTAATCACGCACAGTTCGGGGAGCACCACATTCGTGGCATCCAAGCGCCCACCCATTCCTACCTCGAGCACCACAATGTCCACCCGTTCCCGAGCGAACAACAGAAACGCCATGGCGGTCACTGTTTCGAAATAGGTGGGATGCAAATCCAGTTCGCCCGCGGCCAGCATTCGCTCCGCTGTTTCGTGCACTTCGGTGAAGGCTTCCGCGAATTGAGGTTGGCTGACTGAACGGCCTGCGATTTGTATACGCTCAGTTGGTTCGATCAAGTGCGGTGAAGTATAGAGGCCGGTGCGGACGCCCGCTGCACGCAATCCCGCCTCGATCATCGCGCAGGTGGAACCCTTGCCGTTCGTTCCAGCCACGTGTACAAAACGGCCCGTGCGATGCGGATCGCCGAGAGTTTTCAAGAGCCGCGTGATGCGATCGAGTCCAAACTTCGCGGTCTGGATTTCGTTGCCCAGCGAGTAAAGAAAGCGGACCGCCTCGGCGTAGTTCATCCGGCGGCGCCCTTGCTCCGCACGAATATCACGCGGCCTGCCAGCGCGAGCAGCAGGGTGCCGCCGACGATCTTCAACTCGAACAGCCAGGCGGAAGCGATACCGGGCGGCGGACTACAGGAAAGAACCACCGCGATTCCGGCGATGATCGCTCCGGCTGTGCCCGCCAATCGCTGCCCGTACTTGAAGCCAGTCGCGAAAATATAGACGAACGGAATCAGCGTGGCGATGACGACCATGTCGACCAGGATTTGATATGCGGCGCGCAGGTTCTCGCCGAGTTCCGTCAACAGCAGGAACAGCGTGGAAAGAACGGCCTGGGTCAGGATGGACACGTGCGGCGTATGCCAGCGCGGATGCAGCTTCGCGAAGGCCTCGGGCAGGTAGCGATCGAGTCCGATGGCAAATGGCAGACGAGTGTTGCCGGCGATGTAGGTGGTGAGTTGTCCGATGACGCCGAGGGTGATGAGCAGTGCGAAGAGTGGCGACAGCCAGCTTGCCCCGAGCCGTGTGCCGGCCAGGTCGCCCGCCTGTGCGAGGCCGGTCATGGGGCTGATGTC
>DATDHK010000579.1:0-15627 GCA_036521635.1 Bryobacteraceae bacterium
TACCTGGAAGAAGGCGGCGCGTTGGACGATGAATGCATACAGGCGCTGGAAGCGTGCCAACCGCAAACGCCCTACCGCCTTTTCTCAGCGTTGCAGGGCGCGGAGCGCGCGGCTTCCGAAAGCCTTAGCGAAGTCCGGTAGCGGAACTCGCGCCGCGGCATTACTGGCGCGCTTCAAGAGCAGCACACGCCATTGCCGCAGGCGCGTTTCCGGGGCGTCGTGAGATTGCCGTTTCATTCCGAACGTGATGGAATCGGCGACACCGGCTCGCACGAACTCGGGCGACCGGATGATGCGCTCTTCGGCAATCTCGCGCGGCGCGCGCCAGAGCAGCGTGTCGTGCATTGCTACATAGCCGCCGGGCAGAACTTTGGGGACCCACTGGTCCCAGTCCGATTTGACGGATGCGTCGTCATGGGCGCCGTCGATGAACAGCAGTCCGATGGGATCGTTGAAATCGATAGCTGCCTGCTGAGACGTTGCGACGATGGGCCGGACCAGGTGAGCGAACCCCGAGCGCGCGACCTGCCGCTGGAACGCCGGAAAAGTGCTGGAGCCGCCGCTATTGCCGGTGTGTGGATCGATCGAATATACGGGCACGCGGGCGGCCGCATTCGACCCCGCCGCCAGATAGGTGATCGACTTTCCTTCGAACGATCCTATCTCGACGATGCATCCGGCGCGGCATTGGCCGGCCAGGTGAAAGAGCAAATCGCCTTCGGCGGGTCGTAGCCAGCCGCCGGCGGCGTTGGCCAGGTCGTGAATGTGGGGTGGAGCGTTGCCCGGCATGAGGTCGGTTCAGGTATTAGTTTCGCGCTTGAGTCCTATTGAACACAAGGAATACGAGGAACTCGAGGAACAACGGCGTGGTGAAGAAAACTGGACCCGTGCCGCGTATCCCCACTGTCCGCTCACGCTTTTCTGGCTGCATCTTCGGCGATTAGTTCGGCCAAAAGCGGCTTTGAGATCCGAAAGTTGGTCGCAACTAGCCGAGCCAGTGTCGACGGCAGATCCACGAGTCGAGCAATCGAGGCCGCCCGGAGTACACCGACGGTTCCGGTATTCGGGATTCCGCGCCTGGAGGCTTCGAGTCTTCCGGCGGCTTCGTCGATCAGCAGAAGTACGTCGGTTTCCGATTGCGCCAACAGGATCGCACACCTCTCTCCCTCGTCGAGAAGGGACAGGGTTGGATCATTCGAAAACTGTGCAGATCGAACTTCTACCACTCTGGAAGTTTCATCGCCCATTCGTTGATCCGGCGTGGGGCGCCATCATCCTTCAATTCGTTCAGCACCTCGACCGGGATGACAATTCTTCCATACAGTCGCGGCAGAAGATCGATGGCTTCGATGAGAATCAGGTAATTCAGGGGTGAGGTATCGGCGATGACAACCGTCATCTCGAGAAGGCGAGCGCAGTTTCGCTATCCTTGCGAACGTCATCCAGCGTCAGGTCGAGAAACACCCCATGAGCTTTGAGGAATCCGTCCATCTCGTAACGGGAACCGATACAGAGCAGACGCCTTGCTTGAGATACGGTGAATTTCCCAGAGCGGACGCCTTCCAAAGCAACCGCTTCCAGCGCAGCGTGGGTGACGCCGAAAGGATCGTCGGCGAGTTGACGAGCGAGATCCTCGGGGATTTCTAGATGAACCTGCATAGCGGTCTATTTGATATTATCCCTCAGGCTTTTGCTAAACGCTCGCTATCGCTGAACCGCCGAATGGTGCGACGCGGCGAGGTTCGGTCTCCGATTTTGGCATCACGCGGCCAAGTACGCGAGCACTTGCCAGTTGACGTTGATTCCGACTCAACCAAAGAAGAGGAAAATGTAATCCGGCAGAATCTTATTAGTGCTCTTCAACACCGTCGCACCGCTGCATGATCTCGACTTGGGTCACAATGTGTCCTTCCAACTTGCGCCAGACGCCTCGTTAGTCCCGATTCCTGATTGGCTAAGGAAAGATGCGTCTACAATCGAGCGACTCAGCCAACAGGATCAGAACGAACTGGCAGCCTGCACGCACTGTCTGCTCTGCGAATATGAAATTGACGAAGCAGCCGGACTACTGGTATCCGGAGTAGATGAACGTCGCTCAAAGAAGGGTGATGGCAGGTCGGCTAACGCCGTTAGGTACGATCTCGTTTTTCTCGCCAATCTCGCTCTATGGCTCCAGCGACTCCCTTCCGTAGGCTTCAATCTCGTGTTCCATGCCCGCAAAGATTCCAGAGCCTTCAACATTACTGAATCGCGAAGACACGAGCGATTCCTGTACCATTCAAACGACGAGATTCATAGAAGAAGAATCACGCGTGACGATCTGGAATCAGTGCAAAGACTTTATGTGATGCTCTCCAAAATTCAACGGCACAGCCCCCCATGGGCCGCACTTCGCGCCGTTACTTCAGCGCTGCAGATGCGGCGTAACGAGATCAGACATCTTTTATTATGGATCGCCCTTGAGGCTCTGTTTGGTGTTGCAGACGGTGAGATCAAATATCGCTTGTCTCAGCGACTTGCATTCTTCGTAGCAAACGATCGTATTGAAGCCAAGGAACTATTCGCGAAAGCAAAGCAAGGCTACGACGCGCGATGCAAAATGGCCCATGGCGCTTGGGGGCCAAAAACTCTAAACACCAATGAAGCCGTAACGCTCACCGGCGTGACTGAAGAATTCATAAGACGCGCGTTCGTTCGCTTGCTACAGGATGACGAAACCATCAAGCATTTTTGCGGAAGTGAAAAGAACCGATGTGCTTACCTCGATCACCTGCCGTTCGAAGAATCCCGGCACCCTGGTACCCCTCCGACCAGTGAACATCTCCCGGAGAAAAATGCCGTCCGCAGATAGTGGTCGTCCTTTTATGGGAGCAACCCTTCTCCCTTTGGAAGCGTCGTCGGCAAACCGGAAGCCAGCGTTTTAAGCTGCTCCGCGATGCTTTCCTACCCCCGCAAATGCGCTTTGAGAAACCGGCCCGTGTGCGACGCCTTGCACGCTGCGATGTCTTCCGGCGTGCCCGTCACCACCACTTGCCCGCCCGCATGCCCACTCTCCGGACCCAGGTCGATCACGTGGTCGGCGGTCTTGATCACGTCCAGGTGATGCTCGATCAAGAGCACCGTGTGGCCCGCGTCCACCAGGCGGTTCAATGATTCGAGCAAGCGTTCGACATCCGCCAAGTGCAGGCCCGTGGTCGGCTCGTCCAGGATGTAGACCGTGTGCTTCGACCGCTGTAGCTTGCTCAACTCGGCCGCGATTTTGATGCGCTGCGCCTCGCCGCCGGAGAGCGTTGTGGCCGACTGCCCTAGCGTCAGGTAGCCCAGCCCCAGATCGCTCAGCACTTCGATTTTCTTGCCGATCGCAGGCTCGCCGGCGAAGAATTCAACACCTTCCTCCACCGACATATTCAGCACGTCGTCGATGGTCTTTCCGCGCAGCGTCACATCCAGCGTCTCGCTGTTGAAGCGGGCGCCTTTGCACGCGCCGCAGGTCACCTCTACGTCGGGCATGAAGTAGAGTTGCGTGGTGATGGCGCCCTCGCCCTGGCACTCCTCGCAACGTCCGCCCTTAACGTTGAAGCTGAAGCGGCCCGCCTTGTAGCCGCGCTCAACCGACAGGGGAGCCTGCGTGAACAGGTCGCGAATGTTGTCGTAGAAGCCGATGTAGGTGGCGGGGTTCGAGCGGCTGTTGCGCCCGATGGGCGACTGATCGATGTTGACCACTTTGTGCACATGCTCCGCGCCGTCCACGCCGTCGTGCTCGCCCGGCAGCGTGCGCGTGTCCACCAGTCTTTTCCAAAGAGCCTTGTAGAGGATCTCGTTGATGAGCGTGCTCTTGCCCGATCCGGATGCGCCCGTGATCGCCACCAGCATGCCGAGCGGGAAGGCGACGTCTACGCTCTTGAGATTGTTCTCGCGCGCCCCGCGCACGGTCAACGCTTTGCCATTGCTCTTTCGGCGGCGCTTGGGCGTTGCGATTGACCGCTTGCCGGAAAGATATTGCCCCGTCGGCGATGCCTTGCACGCCAGCAGATTGGCGAGCGTCCCCTGCACCACGACAGTGCCGCCGTGCACGCCCGGGCCTGGACCCATCTCGACAATATGGTCGGCCGCGCGAATGGTTTCCTCGTCATGCTCCACCACGATTACTGTATTGCCGATGTCGCGAAGGCTTTCCAGCGTTGCGATCATCTTCACATTGTCTTTGGGGTGCAGGCCAATGCTAGGCTCGTCGAGAACGTAGAGCATCCCCATCAGCCCCGAACCGATCTGCGTGGACAAGCGGATGCGCTGCGATTCGCCGCCGGAGAGAGTGCCCGAGCGCCGATTGAAACTCAGATAGTCGAGTCCGATACCGAGCAACAGTTTCAGCCGTGCGCGAACTTCGCTCAGCACCTGCCGGCCGGCGTCGGCGCCGCGGCCTGTCGGCTTAATCGTTCCGAGAAATTCATACAACTCGTCGAAGTGGAGTTGGCCGACGTCGTTGACGGTTCTTCCTTCGATGGTGAATAGCAGCCGGGTGGCGCGCACGCGCGCGCCTTTGCAATCGGGACAGGTGTGCTCCACCATCACTTTGTCGAGCCACGCCTCCATGCCGGAGCTCGCTTCGCCGCGCTGGCGGTAGCGGCGATAGTGCCGCTCGATGCGCCGCGCGATTCCGCCGAAGCCGACCTCTTTGCCCTCCGAATCCTCGCGCTTGATCTTTGCGTCCGGCGGCACGCTCATCACGATTTTCTTGCCGTCGAGCCCTTCCAAAATCGTGCGCCGCACCGTGTCTGGCAGCTTCTCCCACGGCGTCTCGAGCGAGAAACGCAGCGCCTTCGACAAGCTGTAAATCATCCGCCCGTCCCATGTGTCGGGATTGTATTTGAACGCCTCACGCACGAAGCAACCGCCGGCGATGCTGCGCCGCGGGTCGGGGACCAGCAGTTCCGGATGCGTCAGCTTATGGACGCCGAGGCCGCCGCAAGTCCGGCAGGCGCTCTCGGGGTTGTTGAACATGAAATACTCGGGCTGGATATCGCCGTAAACAAAGTGATGCGTTTTGCTGCACAACCCGCGGTAGAATTTCTCGGCTTCGGTTTTGCTTGTCCCTTTGACGATGTGGATCTGGAGCAGCCCATCGCCAACCAGCAGCGTGGCGGCAATGCCGGCCTTGATGGCTTTTTCGTGCTTGCCGCTGACCACGAAGCGATCTACTACGGCATCCATGTTGGTGATCTTCGAATCGTCGAGCTCCACTTCGGCCGAGATGTCCACGGGCTTGCCGTCGATGATCAGCAGCCGGCAGCCTTTCTTCCGCACTTCGGTTAAGACGAAATCCAGTTCTTCGCCATACTGCTTGAACACCGGCGCCCGCAGCTCGATCTCCGTTCCGTCCGGCAACGCTAGGATGGCCTCGAGAATCTGGCTGGCGGTTCTGCTGGGAGTCGGCTCGCCGGTGCGCGGGCAGTGCGGATGGCCGATGGTTGCATAAAGCAGGTTCAAATAACTGGCGATGTCGGTCATGGTGCCGACGGTGGAGCGCGGGTTGTTGGCGATGGTTTTCTGTTCGATCGAAATCACCGGCGACAGGCCGTACACAAAATCCACGTCGGGTTTCGCAACCTGAGCGACGAACCGCTTGGCGTAGCTCGACAGCGATTCCATGTAGCGCCGCTGGCCCTCGGCGTAGATGGTGTCGAAGGCCAGGCTCGATTTGCCGGAACCCGAAAGCCCGGTGACGACGATGAGTTTGTCGCGCGGGATTTCGACAGATATGTTCTTGAGGTTGTGTACGCGCGCGCCTTGCACGGCGATGGTGGTGCGGGCTGGAATTTTGGAGGTCACGACTTGAAGAAAGCCAGCTCCTGTAGCAGGACGTTGCTTTTTTTCGTGATTTGAACGGACGTTGAGGCTTTGCCGATAAGTCCCTGGTCGGCGAGGTATTCGCAGGCCGTGGTCACGCCTTCGACGTTGAAGTTCCGCTGGAAGTGGGTCTCAATTTCGGTGCAGGACCGTGCTTCGCCTACTTCTTGCAGGTGGTCCAGCAGGGGCCGGAAGAGGGTGGCCGCGCGTTGCGCCAGATAATCGTCGATGGCGTCCAGCGCCGCTTGCACGCTTTTCCGCGTCTTCTTCGCGTTGAGCAAATCCGCGTAAATCGTCTTGAAGAACGACGGATTCAGCTTCATCGCCTGCGGGATCACTTCACGATCCGCGAGCATGCGCGCGCCGATTACTTCGACCCGCGCCAGCGGTGTGGCAGCGTAGAGAATCCAGAGTGCGGTGTAGTCCAAGTCGCCGCGGGTGACGAACCATTTGTGGGCTTTATATAGGGGCGGCAGCGCGTGGGTCGCCGCGCCGAGGAGTTGGATCTGCGTGTCGCGCTCGCCGATCTCGTGCAACTTTGCGCACAACGCCGCGATGGTTTCATCGTGCGTGTAGAGCAGCCGGCCCTTGGCCAGCAGTGAATGCATGAACGAATTGCGGACGGCGCTTTCCACCATCTTGCGGAAATCCGCGCGCGGCATCAGAAAGGCGTGGACATTCATCCCGTTCGCATAAAGCGCCAAGTGCGCCGACTCCACCTTCCTGTCGTCGATGGCGACCAGCGCCAGGTCGATGTCGGACTTCTCCCAGACCGTATCGTGCGAGAGGCTGCCGCAGAGGATGGCCGCGAGAATAGACCGGTCCTGCTTCACCTGGGCGATGAGATCGTTGAGCGCTTCGGTGAACTGTTTTTGGATGGATTCTGTAGACGTGCTCACGTGGAGTCCGCCAATCAGGCTAAAGAAAGGATCGTAACATGCGGAGCTTCACGTCAATGAGGCACATCGAATCAGTTCCAACGGACCGAGGTTAGGGAAGCGTTCTGGCGAGCGTTCGATGGCGCTCCGAATCGCCTCAAAGTCGGCGGCGTTGTTGTGCACCAGGGGCATCCTGGCGACGAGCGCGGTGGCCGCAATCATTCCGTCAAATCGCCAGCGCACCAGACGGTCCTGGCGAGATTCGGCGAGACGATGGGATCGGCGAGGCGGTGTCGGCGGATCGGGCAAGAGGGCCATGATCTCTGCGGCGACAACGGCTATGGCTGCATTGACCGGCCACACTTTCCCGAGTGTCGCGAGGTAAGAGACCCTCATGGCCTCGTAGTCCTCGCGCTTCGCTTCATCGGCGCGCCGCCACAACAGACTGTAACCACGGATCCGTTCCATAACCGTGACGGCTGAAACGTGTACCTGGTGTTGGGATAGATATTCACGGACCCAGGACCGCGCTCCGAAACTCTGCGTGCGGGCCAACCAACCCTCAGCGCTCGTATCGAAAAGGAGGGGACGTGACGTGGGATCGACCATCCAGCTAACGCCGGCCGACCGGTTCGAGGATCACACCATCCAGGATGGCCATTTCCTCGTCCGAAAGGCCGGCAAAAGCCTTCCTATAGCCGTCGAGGACCTCTTCGCTACGCTGTGCATCCGCATGCCGCCGCAAGCCTTCGGAAAGAGCTTCCGCGATCACCGTACTCAGATTCACATTCCTGCCGCGGGCGATCCGCTGGGCCTGTGCGAGTGAATCCACCGGGAGCGTTAAAGTAGTTCGACGCTTCTTCTGTCGGTTTGAGACTCGCGGCCTCCTGTGCATAGATGCAGTTTAGCATCAATAGCGGCATCAATACGCATCATCTCGTACGAGATGCCACACAAGATCGTCGAGTGGCCTTGGGTGACTTGTAAACATCACGGACGGTGTACACCTAGTACACAGGACGATGGTCGGGTGGGATCCTGCCAAAGCAAGAGCGAATCTACGCAATCATGGCATCCGATTCGCTGACGCAGTGACGGTACTCGGAGCCGAGGAGCGTTGGGTCGCCGTCGGCATGGATTCCCTGGCACGAGTTCTTGTTGTCGTCTACGCGTGGCGCGGTGAACACGTTCGAATGATCTCAGCGCGACCGGCAACACCGAGTGAGCGTCGACAATACGAGGAGGCTTCATGATGAAAAAGGAATATGACTTCAAGCGTGGCAGGCGTGGAGCGGTATTGAAAGTTCCACCCGGAAAAACCAGGGTCACGATCCGGCTCGATGACGACGTCTTAGAGTGGTTTCGCGAGTGCGTTGATAACGCGGGTGGAGGCAACTACCAGAGCCTGATCAACGATGCGTTGCGCATTTTCATGGAGCAGAAGCAAGAATCGCTCGAGGCCACACTTAGACGTGTGATTCGCGATGAGCTCCGGCGAACTGGATAGACCATCGATGACCGAATGCGCTCTTGTATTCTTAATAGAGTATGGAACTCATCGGAAAGAACATCGCCATTCTTGTGGATACCGCGTATCAGGAAATGGAAGTCTGGTATCCGTTCTACCGCTTTCAGGAAGCCGGCGCGCAGTGTGTGCTGGTGGCGGCCGAGGCGGGCAAGATTTATCTAAGCAAGGTTGGCTATCCGGCCACGGCGCACCTCTCTTACGACGCGGTGAGCGCGGACGATTTTGACGGTGTCGTGGTTCCCGGCGGCTACGCGCCGGATCATATCCGGCGGCATCCGAAGGCCAATGAGTTCGTGAAAGACATGGACGCCCAGGGCAAACTGGTGGCCTCCATTTGTCATGGTCCGTGGGTGCTGTGTTCGGCCGATATCCTGCGAGGCAGGCGCGCGACGTGCTTCTTCGCCATCAAAGACGACGTGGTGAATGCGGGCGCGCTGTATGAAGACGCTGAAGTCGTGGTGGACCGGAATCTTGTGACTTCCCGCAAGCCTGAGGATCTGCCGGCGTTCTGTAGAGCTGCCATAAACGTTCTGGTAGAGTCGCCGGTGTTAACCGCTTGAACGGCAACGGAAGCGTCATCTCGGTCCGCGGTCTTCGAAAGAGCTACGGCACTTTCGAAGCGGTGCGCGGCATCAGCTTTGAAGTCCACGCGGGCGAAGTGTTCGGGTTGCTGGGACCCAACGGCGCGGGCAAAACGACTACGGTCGAAATCCTGGAAGGTTTGCGTCAAAGAAGCGCGGGCGAAACAATTGTGCTGGGCTATGATCCCGGTCTTCAAACGCGCGAGATCAAGGACCGGATTGGCGTGTGCCTGCAGGCCACAAATCTGCCGGACAAGATCAAGGTGCATGAAGCGCTTTCGCTGTTCGCGACGTTCTATTCGCGAAATGGCGATGTCAACAAGCTGCTGGAACGTTTGCAGCTCGCCGAGAAGCGCGATTCGTATTATTCGAAATTGTCCGGAGGCCAGAAGCAGCGCGTTGCATTGGCGCTGGCGCTGGTCAACGATCCGCAGTTGCTTTTTCTGGACGAGCCGACCACGGGGCTCGACCCTCAGGTGCGCCTCGAGATTCACGGCCTGATTGAGGAACTGCGCGGCGCCAAGCGGTCCATTCTGCTTACGACGCATTACATTGAAGAAGCCGAGCGACTGTGCGATCGCGTGGCGATTATCGACGAGGGCCAGATCATCGAAATCGGAACGCCGCGGGAGATCCAGCAGCGCACACTGGGGCAAAGTCTGATCGAGATACAGTGCGAGCAGCCCATGCCGGCCATCGAATTGGAATCGTTCTTGAAGGATGAGAAGCATTCTTTTTCCAGCGACCGCAAATCTCTCACGGTGCATTCGCCGAAGCCGGCGCGCACCATCGTGGAGCTGGTGAAATGGATCGACCAGCAGGGCATCGAGCTGGCGGATATCCATCTTAAGCGGCCCACTCTCGAAGACGTTTTCATCGAGCTCACGGGTAAGAGGTTGCGCGAATGATGCTGAAGACCTACACGGCCCAGGCCGCGATTAATCTCAAGCTCACCTTCCGCGACCGGACGGTGATCTTTTTCAATTACATGTTCCCGCTGGTGTTCTTTTTCATCTTCGCGCAGTTATTCCACGCGGAGCAGGGCGGCGCCATCATTCAGGTTTTGACGATGGTCATCAGTATTGGGGTTCTTGGAAGCGGGTTTTTTGGCGCCGGCATTCGCGCCGTGCAAGAGCGTGAGACAAATGTTTTGCGCCGCTTCAAAGTGGCGCCTATTTCCGCTGCGCCAATGCTGGTGGCGTCGCTGATTACCGGCCTATTCAACTTCCTGCCGTCGGTGGTGATGATGGTGCTGCTGTCGCACTTCATTTATGGAATGGCTCTTCCTGAGCGATGGCCTTCGCTGCTGATTTTCGTTGCACTGGGGGCGCTGGCCTTCCGGTCCATCGGGCTGATCGTCGCGTCGGTTGTGAACTCGATGCAGGAAAGCCAGATCGTGATCCAGTTGCTGTATTTCCCGATGCTTTTTCTGAGCGGCACTACGATTCCCATCAGCGTGATGCCGAATTGGGTGCAGGCGATCGCACAATTTATTCCGGCTACTTACCTGATGACCGGTATGCAGTCCATTCTGGGGCGCAAGGAGAGCCTGGCGCAAAATGGATCGGCCGCGGGTGCACTGTTGCTGACCACGGTGCTGGCGACGTTTATCGGAGTGAAGCTGTTCCGTTGGGAAAAAGAAGAAAAGATCAAGGGCAGCGCGAAGCTGTGGCTGCTGGCCGTGTTGGCCCCGTTTTTGATTCTGGGCGTGTATCAGTTTCGCAGCAAGGAGAGCCTGATGAAGGCGCGCGTGTTGAATCGCGATCTGCTGCGCAGCCGCACGCTTTTGTTCCGGGACGTCCGCATCTTCACCGGCGACGGGCGCGTTATTGAGTCCGGCGGCGTGTTGGTGAAAAACGGCAAGATCGAGCGCGTTTTCGAAGGGGCCACGCCGGATCCGAAGGAGTTGAAAGCGGAGGCGGTGGAAGCGTCGGGTAAAACTCTGCTGCCAGGATTAATCGACGTGCATGTGCATCTGGCGGCGTCCGGCGGATTTTCTGAATCGGCGTCCGACTATCAGCCCGACAAAAGCATGCCGCACGCGCTGGCGGCGTATCTCTACAGCGGCGTTACAGCCGTGCGGAGCGCCGGCGATCCATTGGATCAAGTCTTGAAAATCCGCACGCTGATGAATTCGGGCGACCGGCTGGGCGCGGAACTGTTTACGTGCGGGCCCATGTTCACTGCGTCCGGCGGGCACGGCACCGAATATTTCAAGAGCCTTCCGGAACAGGTCCGCAAGCAGGCCGAGGAGCAAACCGTCCGCACGCCGCAGACTCCGGACGAGGCGCGCCAGCAGGTGGATGCTTTGAAGCAACGAGGCGTGGATTGCGTCAACGCAATTCTAGAATCCGGCCAGGCGGGCCTGTTATTCAATCGCCTGGACGTATCGATTCTGCAGGCCATCGCTCAGGAGGCGCGCGCGCAGAAATTACCGGTTGCGATCCACACCGGCGATTCCCGCGATGTCGCCGATGCTTTGGCGGCTGGGGCCAACAGCATCGAGCACGGATCGCTGCGCGACAGGATTCCTGAGCCGCTGTTCACGAAAATGAAGGCGCAGGGCGTGGCTTACGATCCCACGCTTACGGCGGCGGAAGGTTTTCTGGCGGTGATCAATGGTGGCAGAGAACCGATCGAGCGTCCGCTGGTTTTGCAAGTTGGTCCGGGAGCGTTGATCGAATCCACGAAGAAGTTTTTGACGTCCGCGGATGCGGAGAAGATGCGCGCCCGGTTGAAGCTTTTGAACATGAGCCTCGACCAGGGCAAGGAGAATCTGCGAGCCGCGTGGCAGGCGGGCGTAGTGCTGGTGACGGGCAGCGATGCCGGCAATCCTTTGGTGTTCCACGGCCCAACTGTTCAACGCGAAGTGGAGTTGTGGGTGGAGGCCGGTATTCCCCCCGCGGTTGCTCTGCAAGCCGCCACCTACAATGCCGCGCGGCTGCTGGGAGCAGATCGGCGGATGGGATTGATCAAGGAAGGTTACGATGCGAATCTGCTGCTGGTGGACGGGAATCCATTGAAAGAGATCAAGCAGATTGAGAGCGTGCAGAGCGTGATTTTCAAGGGAGAGCGGATTAGCCGGTCGGAGTTGTTCGAGCAGGAATAGGTGGGGGACGGAACACAGGGAACACGGGGAACACGTGTGGTATTTCCTAGATTTCCGTGGTTTCCTTTCTCGTCCGCCGAAACTGCAATGCGATGCAGAGCAGGATGCTCGCGAGCGCCAGCGCCATTCCTGTAAATACGCTGGCGGGCCGGTAGCGCATTACGATTTCATGCGGGCCGGCATCCACTACAACGCCGCGTACAATATCGTAGGCTGCGTAGATTTGTGCGGGCTTTCCATCCACGAACGCTTTCCAGCCAGGGAACCAAGTATCCGCCAACACCACCATTGATTTGCATGGCGTGTTCGCGCGCATCGTGACGCTGGTAGTCCGATAGCGAATGATCTGAACATCGCCGCCGTCGCAATTTTCAAGAACCGGCGGCGCACCCTTTACTACAACTGTTCTCTGCAGGTCCGTGGCGGGGTTCACAACGGTGGCGAGTATGGAATTCTCATCCGGCGCGCCAATCGCCGCGTGGACGATTCTGGCGCGCGGCAATGCGCCCGGGTTCGTGAAAATCTTGAGGCCGCTCGCGCCTTGAAATACTTCCGCTTGATCGGGCTTTGCCGGTTGGCGTGCAATCGCATAGTTGACCGCAAGCAGCATGCGGTAGCGCGGCTCGCCTTGTGTTTTCGCCAGCGATTTGAGCAGGCCAGGTTGAAATCCGCCGATCTGATCGACGCCGAACCAGTCGCCGAAGTTATAGGGAATTTCCTTGTTGTCTATTTCAACGCGTGGAAAATCTTTCGTCTGCTTTAAGAAGGCCACGAGATCGCGATTATCATCCAACTTGCGTAGATTGGCAGCTTTTTCGAATGGCCGGTAGGCGTAATTCGTTACGTTGTTCAACTCGAATAGCAGGAGCAAGATGGCCAGCACGCCCGCGGCTGTGCCGGAAAGCCGGGAGTGTTTCCACAACAAAAGAATTCCACTCAAGATCAGGGCCACTAGCGCGGTTTGCGCCAGCGTCTTGTATTCTTCGCTCTTCTCCGCACGCACGGTCATTAACACCGTAAGCGAGGCGTAAAGGAAAAGCGATGACAGGCCCAGAATGCGAATCGCGGGGATAGAAGTTCGCAACGAATCCAGGCCGTAAGCAGCCAGAACAACAATTCCCAGATGAAAGATCGCTTCCGCCATGCTCGGCGCGCGAGCCTTATCGAGATTCGGAATCAGCGCATAGAGAACGCCGTGATAGAGACTGCGCGATCCCAGCGCGAAGATCAATCCGCCGATTCCAATTGCCGCCGATACGCGCACGCTTCGTTCCTTCCAGCTTGCGGCAGCGCCGGTCAGACCCAGCGTGAGAATCACGACGCCGATGAATATTGCGGAGTCCTGCTGCATGCCTTGAATAACTATTCCCAGAATTTCCGCCGGAAGAAGCGAGTACGTTTCGTGAACCGAATAGGGTACCCGTTGGTTCCAGCCGAGCGGCTCGGGCGCACCAGCCCAACGCACCGAGAGATGCCCCAGTTCGTACGCCGGCACAATCTGCGCCGCCGCGATCAGAGCGAAGCAGGCCGCGAATGCAAGCGCCGGGGCAATTACCTTTCGGCGAACGGCCGCGATGTAAATCCAGAGGCCAATTGTTGCGAGCGTGAAAAAGGTTGGAACATTGTGGTGCCCGCTCAGAAAGGATGCGCCCAGCAGCGCTCCCGCCGCGGCTGCATTGGCCATCGCATTTTCTTCGCGCAAGACTCGCAACAGGAACATGAGGATCGGCGGCAGAAGCACGGCGCTCAGCATGAGTTGGGGCCAGCCGATAGTCGCGACAAATCCTCCCAACCCAAATGCGCATCCGCCTAAAATTGAGGCGAGCTGCGATAGACGGAGATCGCGGCAAAGCCAATAGCAAAAGAGCACCGCGAGGAACTGAATTGAAACCCAATACCAATGCAGTACGGGTATTTGGATGAACCCATCTTTAAAGGGCATCGAAAACAGAATCCAGTTCAATGGATTGAGCGTGCCTGGCTGCACCTGTCCCACTAGAGGCTCGCCCGCCCACAGATGCGGATCCCACAGAGGAAAGTGTCCGCCGTGCCACTGGACAGCCTGCGCCTGAAGCCAGGGGATCACTTGATCCACCGTGTCCGTTCCGTCCAGACATGTATATTGACCCGACAACAGGAGCTTCCAGTTGAACGCGACCGTGATCAGAAGCAGCAGAAACGGAAACTTCAATTTCATGTTTGCCACTGGCCATGACGGCTGAATCGCAGGAATGCGCAGATTGCAATTCCGATCAACGCCAGTGCGGCGCCGGTGTATAAACTGGCCGGGCGATAAACTAATGCCACCTCATGCTGGCCTGCGTCTACGACTACCCCGCGCACGACATTGTAGGCGGCATGAATTGGCGCCGGCTTATCGTCGACGTATGCTTTCCAGCCGGGAAACCACGCGTCGCCCAGAACCACCATCGATCTACACGCCACATCCGCGCGCAGCACCACGTGCGTGGGCCGATACCGTTTGATCTCGACGCTGCCCGCATCGCAAGGCTCTAGTTGCGGCGCCGCGCCTTGCAGCACCACGGTCCGTTGCAAATCCGTAGCCGGATTCATCACCATCGCAATCACAGCTTGCTCATTCGCCGCGCCCGTCGCAGCGTGAACCACCCTGGCTCGCGGGAACGCGCCCGGGTTCGCAAAGACCTTCAATCCACTTTGGGCCTGAAATGCCACGGTCTGGTCCGGCCTGGCGGGATTGCGCGAGATGGAGTAATTGGTTGCGAACAGCGCGCGATATTTCCACTCGCCTTGCACATCCGCAATCGATTTCAATGCGCCGGCCTGGTATCCATCCATCTGATCGATGCCGAACCAATCGCCAAAATTGAATGGAATTTCCTTCTCTTCCACTTCCACGCGCGGGCGGGCAGGTTGCCCCTTTAGGAAAGCCGCGATGTCGCGATTCTCGCCCAGCTTCTGAAGCGAGGCCGCCGCCGCGAACGGTAGATAGTTGTGCGTTGTCACATTGTTCAACTCGAACAGCAGCAGAAGAATTACCAGCACCGCGGAAGAGAAACCGGAATGCGGCGATGTTCTCCAAATCAAGAAAATCACAGCCAACAGCAGTGCGACCAGCGCCGTTTGACTTAGCAAAATATATTCCTCGCCGGCTGCGGGACGCACGGTCATCAGCACGATCAGCGATCCGTATAGAAATATCGCTCCCAAGAACAGAAACCGGATGGAGAACCTGGCTGGCGAAGCGCGCAACGCATCCAAGCCATAGGCGGCGAGCACGACGATGCCAACATGAAAGATGGCTTCAGCACAACTCGGGGAGCGCGCCTTGTCAAAATTCGGAATCAGCGAATAGAGAACGCCGTGAAAAAGACTGCGCGCACCCAGCGAGAGAAACAGTCCGCCAATGCCGATCGCCGCCAGTATGCGCACTATCCGCTCGTCGCTTTTTCGAGCCACGCCGAGAAGCCCTAAGGCCACGATTACTACACCGATAAATATCGCCGACTCGCGCTGGAAGCCCGGCAGCACAATGCCGAGCACAGCGGTGGGGTAAAGCGAAAAATTCTCGAAAACAGTGTACGGCACTTTCTCATTCCAGGTAATTGGGTTTGCGGCCCCAACCCAGCGAAGGCTCAGCCGGCCCAATTCGTAAGCCGGAAGAATTTGCACTGCCGCGATCAGCGCGAAGCACGCGAAAAACGC
>DATDHK010000580.1:0-8999 GCA_036521635.1 Bryobacteraceae bacterium
CGTAAGCCGATCCCGAGGCGTCGACGGCGACCGCTAACCCGTTTTCGATATTATTTCCGGCCAATGCGGTGGAGTACAACAGGCTCCCGCCGGCGTCCAGCTTCAGGACAAAGGCATGCTGGCCACCGTTGAACTGATTCACAGTGACTGGAAAATTGGACGAATTAGTGTATCCCGTCACATAGGCATTTCCGGCGTTGTCGAGCGCTATGCCGCCCGGCGAGTCTTGCGAGGTTCCACCGATGTAGGTGGAATAAATGAGGCCGGTTCCGCCCGGATTTAACTTGGTGACAAACACGTCGCCGCTGGTGTGGTAGGCGCCGAAAGTAACGGGGAAATCCGCTGAATAGGTGTTACCCGTAATATAGGCGTAGCCGCTGCCATCCACGGCGATGCCGGTGACTGTGTCGGTGTTTGTGCCGGACAAGTAAGTGGAATAGCTGATTATGGGGTCGACGATCAGGTCCGCCGAGCGGTCGTAATTCGACAAAACGAACCCAACGCGGCCCGATTTTGCTATCACATAGCTGCATTCGAGTTCCGTCCGGAGGCCATTCGCTTCCTGCCAGACGCGCGGCTTGTGCTGGCGCACTTCGCCATTGCCGGTCTTGAGCACGATGTCGCCGTTGCCGGCCAGAGCCGGGCGGCTGCCGTCAAAACGAAGCCACAGGGTGTCGAGGTCGGCGCCGGGATGGACTACCAGATCGTACTCCAGATCGCGCTCGTTGCCGTGGTAAATCACGTCGATTTTTGGGCGGATATTTTGGGCGCGTACGCTGGAATAGTGGGCGAGGTTTGTGATCGTGCGCGAGGCGAGGTAGTAATTGGTGATGCCTTCTACCGGGTTTTCGGGAACAAGGGTGGCCTTTGCGTTGGCGCCGGCGATGTGCATGGAGATGGGTTGGCCACTTAGCGATAGGGTCCAGCCGTCTTGGGTTACGAAGCCGAGCAGGCTTGGCGAGCGGGCGATGTAGCGGGCCTGCGCGTTTGTTTGTCCGCGGTTCTCTTCAAAATAGAGCGGGACGGCGGCGTGATGTTTGACGGCGTCCTGCGCCATCAGGCCGGTGGCCAGCGGCAAAACGAAGCCAAACGCGCGAGTCGCGCGAGTAATGCGGCCCATAGTTCGGAACATAAAGTAAGGGTGTTTGATTATACACGGTAGGGCAGGTTGGGAACCTGCCCCACAATTAGCAATTTAGCGGCCTGGGCGGAAGAGGGCGGTGTACGCCGCGCCGACTATTGCCAGCAGGGCGCCCCACCATACTGGGGCGTGCAGTTCCGCCAGCGTGGTGGTTTGGGGATCGGACCATTCCGCCAGGCCGCTGGCGCAGATCAGGATGCCGTAGATCAGCAGCAGGATGCCGACGAAAAACCACACGGGTATGATCAAGTCTTTGTGCATATGGTTTACCAGAAAATCCACTGTAAAACTACGAATATTGCCAAAACGACAACCGCCCAGAAAATTGGACGCTTCATTAAGGGCAGGTCGCCTTCTTTGGGTAGGATGGTCGAGCCGTAGACCAGGCCTTGCAACTCGGATTCAGTTTTTGGTTTCGTCATCAGGCTGACCACAACTGTTACGGCGACGCCGATCAGGCAAGACCACAATGCCCGGTACATATCTTCGGCCAGCGCCTTGGCGTGCGGCGACAACGCGATTACCGCCAGCATATCCGGATTGAATTTCACCAGCAGGAACATGCCGACCGACGAGAGAGTGCCTGCGAGCAGACCCCAGAATCCGCCCGCGGCAGTGACGCGCTTCCAGAGCATGCCCAGCACTACGGTTGCGAATAATGGCGCGATGAAAAAGCTGAAGAGGGCTTGCACGTAGTCCATGATGCTGGCGAAGCCCATCGCCAGGTAGGCGGCGCCGATGCTGATCACGAGGCCGATCATGGTGCACCAGCGGCCCATGGAAACGTAGTGGTGATCGGTGGCCGTTTTGCGAAGGAACGGGCGGTAGATGTCGTAGGTCCAGACGGTGGCGAAAGCGCTGACGTTGCCCGCCATTCCGGCCATGAATCCGGCTACCAATGCTGTTACGCCCAGACCCAGCAGGCCGGGGCCGAAGTAGCGCGCCAGCATTAGCGGCAGGACTTCGTTGTAACTATGTTGGCCCGCTTGCAAGCCGCTTTCCGGAACCAGGTGCATGGGCAACACGGCCAGGCCGAGCAGGCCGGGCAGTATCACGATCAGCGGCACCGCCATTTTGAAAAATGCGCCGATGAGGGGGGCCATTTTTGCGGAACGGATGTCCTTGGCGGCGAGCACGCGCTGGACTACCAGGAAGTCTGTCGTCCAATATCCCATCGAAACGATTGCGCCCAGGCCGAAGACGATGCCGGTCCAGTGCATGCCCATGGGGTTGTCCTGGAATTTGCCGAGTCCGCTCCAGAGGTGCGTGAAATCCTGTCCCGGGAAATTCTGCTGAATGCGCGCCACCATGCCTTTCCATCCGCCGGTTTCGATCAGGCCAAAGATTGGCACCAGCAACGCGCCGAACCAGATCAGGAAGAATTGCAGGACTTCGTTGAAGATTGCCGAGTAGAGTCCGCCGGCTGCGACGTAGATGCCGACCGTCAGCGACGAAACCCAGATGCTGAAGTGGATGTTCCAGCCCAAGACGACTTTCATCACCACGGCCATGGCGTACATGTTGACGCCGGACATCAGGATGGTCATGATGGCGAAAGTGATGGCGCTGAGTCCGCCGGATGCGCGGCCGTAGCGCAACGTCAGATAGCCCGGCACCGAGTGGGTTTTCGAGATGTAGTAGAAGGGCATCATCACGATGGCCAGAAAGACCATGGCGGGGATCGCGCCGATCCAATACCAATGCGCGGCCAGGATGCCGTATTGATAGGACGATCCGGCCCAGCCTAGCAATTCGAGCGAGCCGAGGTTTGCGGAAACGAAGCTGAGGCCGGCGACCCAGGCGGTCATTTCGCGGCCGGCGAGGAAGAAGTCCTTGCCGGTTTGGGCGAAGCGCTTGAGATAAAACCCGATCGCCAGCACTGCCAGGAAGTAGATGGCGATGATGGCGAGGTCCACCGCCTTTAGAGTAATCATGCCTTCATTGCTCATCGATTGGACATGTCCCTTCTCAGTATCTACGCGATGGAAAAAACCCGGCCGCGATGCAGGCCGAGCAGGATTTGTACCAGGCGGTGGGCGATCAGCTCATGCAGGGTTAGCAGTTCGCGGTTGGCCTTCGTCAACGCTTCGGCGTCGTGAGGGTCGGCTGGCGTAGGGCCGCCGGCTTTTAGGGCATCGGTGGCTTCCTTAATAATCGGGTCGGTCATTACTTCGCCCGCGATTTCCCAAAGCGTAATAAAGCGATCAACCGCGGTTGGGAAGCTGACTGCGAATACGCCGAACGCGCTGGTGGTGCGCGGTGGTTTGTAATCCAGATTGAATGGGCCTTCATAGCCGTGACTGCGGAGAAGAACCAGCACGTTCAGCCAGTCGAGCGGGTTCACCAAGCCGACGCCGATGTCCACGTCGTGCTTGAGGCGGTAGCCGTCGTTGATGTCGAAATGAAAGAGCTTGCCTGCCAGTAGTGCTCGGGCGAGAACGGCTCGCGGCGCGCCGCCCCACATCAGTTCATGCAGGTATTCCGGATTCAGTCCCACCATTTCCGGATGAGTCAGCAGGCCAGAGGCGATGAAGGCGAGCATGGCGTCGCTGGTGGGCAGCAGAATTTCAGCCTGAGGCTCGAAGGGCTTTGCCTCTAAACAATGCTTGAGAGTGGGCCGGGCTTTTTGTTTGGCGACTTCGATATCGCGGTCGCACGCGGCGTTGATGGCGTCGGCATACCAGCGCAGGCTGTCGGTTTCGTCGATAGCGCCCTGCACGTAGTATCCGAGCGAGCCGGGCCAGTACACGGCGAACTGAGCGCCCAATTCATGTCCGATATCCACGGTGTTGCGCACGCGGTATTTTGCATATTCGCGGACGCCGGGCGCTTCGGCGGCGGGACTTGCGGCCCACACCGCATGGTGGAACGTTTCAGTCGTAACCATGGAACACTGGACGCCGTTCGCGCTCAGGGCCTTTTTGATACGGCCCACGATTTCGGTTTGCGCATCCGTGCCGATTGCTTCGGTCGGGATCACGTCGGTGTCGTGCGTGGTCCAGTAGCCGATGCCGATTTCGGCGTACTTTTTGATGACCTCTTCGACGCCGATTGCAGGGCGCGTGGGTGCGTGGAAAAGCGCCTGCCCCTGATACGCCGCCGCCCATTGAGGACCCGATATGAAGTACTTTCGGCGCGTCTCCGGGGTGTACGAACCGCCGCATGATTGCATGAGACGCGATACCAGCGCTTGCTGCTGAGATTCAGGAATCGGCATGTTTAGGTTGATTCGTTTCCATATTGTTGTACCATGAAACTAATCATGAGAATCCGTGATATTCGGGCAACGACTGTCACGGTCCCCTTGCAGGCGCCTCTAAGGCACGCCAATGGCTGCCATTGGGGGCGCTTTGTTCGAACGATTGTTGAAGTGGAAACCGACAACGGCTTGATTGGGCTGGGCGAGATGGGCGGCGGCGGCGAATCGGCCGAAGCGGTGTTCCGAGCGATGAAGTCGTACCTGGTGGGACACGATCCGGCCCGCCTGGAGGAGATGCGTTTTCTCATCGCCAATCCAACTGCATCGCTCTATAATAACCGGACTCAAGTTTTGGCCGCGCTGGAATTTGCGTGCCTCGATATTTTGGGGCAGGCCTGGGGTGTGCCGGTGTGCGACATTCTGGGCGGGCGTCTGCGGGATGCTGTGCCGTTCGCCGCTTATTGCTTTTTTTGTTATGCGAATCCGCGGACGGGGGCTGGCGAGGTTCGCACTGTCGACCAGATGGTGGAGTCGACGCGAGCGCTGAAATCGCGGTTCGGTTTCACTACGCACAAATTGAAGGGCGGCGTTTTTCATCCGGATTATGAGCTTGAGATTTACCGGGCGCTGGCCGGGGCGTTGCCGGGCGATTCTTTTCGATTCGATCCGAATGGGGTTTGGTCTACGGAGCAGGCCATTCGGTTCGGGCAGGGAATCGCCGGGATTCGCAACGATTATCTGGAGGATCCGGTTTTTGGGTTGAACGGCATGCGGCGGGTGCGGCAGATGGTGAATATTCCACTGGCGACGAATACCGTTGTCGTGAACTTTGAGCAGCTCGCTGCTAATGTGCTCGATACTGCCGTGGATGTTGTTCTGCTCGACACTACTTTTTGGGGTGGGATACGGGCTTGCGTGAGAGCTGCCGGTGTTTGCGAGACCTTCCAGCTTGGAGTCGCGGTGCATTCGTCGGGCGAATTGGGAATCCAACTGGCGACGATGCTGCATCTGGGCGCGGTGTTGCCAAATCTTTCTTTCGCGGCCGACGCGCACTATCATCATTTGACGGACGACATTATTGAGGGCGGGTTGATGGCTTATGAGGCGGGCGCGATCCGCGTGCCAGAGGGGCCTGGGCTTGGCGTCCGGTTGAATCGGGAAAAGCTGCGGGAGTATAGCGAACTGTACCAGCGGCTGGGCGGTTATCCGTATGACCGCGATCCCGGTCGGCCGGGGTGGACGCCGATTGTGCCGAACGATCGCTGGGCCGATCCGGGGGACGATCGGCCGGTGAACATCCCATGTTGATTTCCATGTGGGGCAGGATGGCATCCTGCCGCCGATTGAAAATCGGCCTGCTTCATTGGGTATATACGCCGATTTTCAATCGGCGGCAGGTTACCAACCTGCCCCACATTAGGAATGGTGGAAACAGAAGAGGGTCATAATGCTGCCCCAACAGTGGGAAATATTTAAGCGGGCTGCGCGGCTCGAAAAGATGGATAAGATTCCGATGGCGTTGATCGTCGACAGCCCGTGGATTCCCGGCTACCTGGGGATCAAGCACATGGACTACTATCTGCAACCCGATCTCTGGTTCGAATCGAATCTGAAAATCATGCGGGAATTTCCGGACATCATTTTTGTTCCGTCGTGGTGGATGGAATATGGAATGGCGGCTGAGCCGTCGGTGCTCGGCGCCAAGATCAAATTCTGGCAGGACAATACGCCCAGCGAATACCACACGCTTTACCGGCTCGAAGACATCGATAATTTTCCGGAGTACGAAGTGGAGGCCGACGCATTCGCGGCCATGACGCTGCACAGCATCGGCATGCACAAGCAGCGGATTTTCGACCATGGCTACATTCTGCCGATGGTCACTTCGCGCGGGCCGCTTTGCACCGCCGGTTTCGTGCGCGGCACAACGCATTTCATGATCGATCTGGTGGAAGATCCGAAAGGCGCGCACAAGCTGATCGATCTGTGCACGCGCGTCATCATCGACTGGCTGAAGGCGCAACACAAGATGATGGGCGATACCGTGGAAAGCATTTTCATCCTGGACGACATCGTCGGATTCATCAACGAAGAACATTATCTGGAATACGCGCATCCTTACTTGAAGCGAATTTGCGACGCGTTTCCGAAGGACTGGGTGAAGGTCTATCACAACGACGCCGAAGTGGACGCCTGCCTGGATCATCTTCCGGATGCCGGATTCCACGTGCTCAATTGGGGCAAGCAGAAACATATTACGGAGGTGAAACGGCGCGTTGGCGATCGGATGTGTCTCATGGGGAATGTCAATCCGCTGGAAATTGGTGTGCGCGGTACGCCGGATGAAGTGAAGGAGGCCACGCTCGAAGTTCTGGAAGGCGCGGGCGGCGAGGGCATCATTCTTTCAGTGGGCGGGGGGACGAGTCCGGGGATGCCGAGGGAAAATATTGTCGCGATGCTGGAGGCGCTCGAGGAGTTCAATGGACGCCGGAAATACTAGTCATATTTACATACCGCTCCCTTACGGTCACGGCTCGGTAACGCTCCTTCCGAGCCGCGACCGTAAGGGAGCGGTTGTTGAAGTTTTTTCACAGCCAGGAGTTCGCGATGCCTGACTACGCGCTGATGAACCAGCATATTTACGAAGGCAACGCCAAGCAGGTTGAGCAGATGACTATCGACGCGTTGGCCGAAGGCCGAAGCGTGCAGGAAGTCTTGAACGACGGCCTGATCGCCGGCATGAGCGTAGTCGGCGAAGACTTCAAACACAACGTGCTGTATGTTCCGGAAGTCTTGATCGCGGCGCGGGCGATGAAAGCCGGAATGGCTGTGTTGAAGCCCCTGCTGGCCGCCAAAGACAGCACCACCAAACCCGCCGGCGTGTTGCTGATGGGCACCGTCCGCGGCGACCTGCACGACATCGGCAAAAACCTGGTTTGCATGATGGCCGAGGGCGCGGGCTTTGAAGTGCACGATATCGGCGTGGATCAGAGCGTCGAAAAATTCATGGCGGCGGCTGAGAAATGCAAGCCGACTATTATCGGCATGAGTGCGCTGCTCACCACCACGATGACTTACATGAAAACCGTGATCGATGGTTTCGAGGCGGCAGGATTGGGGCACATCAAGATGGCGGTCGGCGGCGCGCCGATTAGCCAGATGTTCGCCGACGAAATCGGCGCCGACGGGTATGGGCAGAACGCTTCCGCCGCGGTCGATCTGTTTCTGCGTCTGGCGCTATGACAACGTACAGGATTCTCTACTGGCAGGAGGTCGCGTCTCAGATCAAGGCGGAGGATGAGGACGACGATGTCACCTTGCCATTCCCGCAAAAGTTTATGGAGCGGATCGACAAGCTGGCTTCTGCGCGTGGCCTGTCGGCCGCTGACGACTATCTGGCGCAGTGGCATTGGAGCGAGGAGCGGCAGCGCGAAGGATCGGCAAGGGACGTCGCCGAAGCGGTGGTGGCGGAACTTGAGGCGAAGGTGGATTGGTGACGCTTAATATCAACGGACGGGTCATGCAGGCGGCGGCCGGCGCATCGCTCTTCGAGTACGCCGAAACGCTTGGTGTGCCGATTCCCACTTCGTGCGTGAAGCAGGGGAAGTGCAAGGAGTGTTTGGTCGAAGTCACCGAGGGCATGGAATTTCTGTGCGACCGCACCGAGTTTGAGGAACACCTCAAGGGCACGTTCCGGCTGTCGTGCCAATGCCGCGTGGTTGCCGATAGCGGCGAAGTGCGTTGCCACACCATGCGGCGCGGCCACATGCGCGTCGAACGGCATGCGCTGGGGCTTCCGGTAAGCCACAAAGAAATGAAATTGGATCCGGCGGTGACGCGCGACGGCGACCGCATCCTTATTGATGGTGTGCAGGTGGAGCGGTCCGGCGGGCCGATCCACGGAATCGCGATGGACCTGGGGACAACCACGATTGTTCTGCGTTTGCTGGATCTGGAAACCGGTGAGCTGGTCGCGGACTCTTCGTTCGAAACTCCACAACGTTTCGGCGGGTCGGATGTCATGTCGCGGATCTGCTACGACACCGAACACCGCGGAAAACTTCTGATGCGTACGCTGGCCGGATATCTGACGCACGCCATCGAGGCCTTTCCAGTCGATCCGAAAACGATTTACGAAATGGTGGTGGCGGGAAACTCCACCATGCGCGACCTCTTCTTTGGACTGAACGTTTATTCGATTGGACAGAATCCGTACCGGTCGATCACCGAAATCGAAATGGCGGAAGGGAAGCGGAGCACCACTAGTGTGACTGCTAATGGGCGGCGCTGCCTGCTGCCGATCCATCCCAAAGCACCCGTGTATGGACTGCCCATTATCAGCGGACATGTCGGCGCGGACGCCGCCGCTTGCATGTTGGCGGTGGATTTGGCGAACGAGGCGCGGCTGGTGGTCATCATGGATATTGGGACCAACACCGAGCTGATCGTTGGCAACAGACATCGCATTGTGGCGGCCTCTTGTCCCGCGGGGCCGGCTTTTGAAGGCGGGGCGATCGCGTGCGGCATGCCGGCGCTGGATGGAGCGGTTGAGGACGTTGCACTGGACGACAACGGCGACTTTCGCTTCGGTGTTATTGGCGGCGGCGCTCCCGAAGGCATTTGCGGGTCCGGGCTGGTCGAACTGATGAGCGAATTGAT
>DATDHK010000581.1:0-11978 GCA_036521635.1 Bryobacteraceae bacterium
GGCTTGATGGCTGGGCCGGAGAGTCCGCCAAAACCGGCGCCGATGCGGGGGCGCCGGGTGTGGGCGTCGATGGCGAGCGAAACGAAAGTGTTCACCAGGCTGACGGCGTCCGCGCCCGACTGCTCGGCTGCCTGGGCCAGCGGTTCGATGCGGGCTACGTTGGGCGAAAGTTTCACGATCAGGGGACGGTGCGCCAGCGGGCGTATTCGCGCTACCAGATCGCTGAGCAGCGCCGGGTCGCTCGAAAAATAAATGCCGCCGTGTTGCGTGTTGGGGCATGACACATTCAGCTCGTAGCCGGCGATGCCTTCCGCGTCTTCCAGCACGCGAATTACTTCCTCGTAATCGTCCGTCGTGTATCCGAAAACGTTCGCGAAGATTGCAGTCTTGAAGCGGCGCAAGGCCGGCAATTTCTCCGCAACGAAAGCCCGCACGCCGACGTTTTGCAAGCCGATGGAATTGATCATGCCGGCTTCCGTTTCAAACAGGCGGGGCGGCGCATTGCCTTCGATAGGCTCGCGCGAGAGTCCCTTCACCACGATTCCGCCGATGGAATTCAGGTCGGCCACCGTCTCGAATTCAATTCCGTAGCCGTAGGTTCCCGATGCCGCAATCACTGGATTCTGCAACTGGATGCCGCAGAGAGTGGTCCGGAGCCGATCCATTTTGTCAAGAATAGCATCGCGGTAGTGGGAAGACGGGACCGCATAGTAGAGATCGCCCTATGCCGTACTAAGGCTTTTGCCCAATGCGTACTCCTATGTTGGGGGGGCGGGTATCTGCCGATAAATGTCCATGTTCGAGCCGTCGAAAGACGAACAGGCAGGAGCGCGCCCCGGGGCGTTGCGGTCGCTCGCGTCGAAGTTTTCGCTGTTTACCGCGATCCTCGTCTTCTGGGTGGTCGCCACGATTCTGGCATACGATTTGCGGCAGGACACCTTCGATGCCGGAAAGGGATTGTTGCTGTTCGTAATCGTCATTTTGGTTTCGGGGGCGATCTCGAGATTCACAATTCGTCTGTTGGCGCGTCCTTTGGGATTGTTGCAAGCCGGAATTACGTCGGTGCGGAACGGGCGCCTGGAGCCGATCCAGGTAAGCAGGACCGGCGATGAAATCGAATTCCTGGGAGAGAGCTTCAACCGCATGATTGAAGCGCTGGCAACTTCGCGCAGGGAAATTCGCGAGCAGCAGGAACTGCACGAACAGCGGCTCAAGGAACGAACCGAGCAGTTGGAAGAGGTCATACGCCGCGCGCAGGCGGCCAACCAAGCCAAGAGCGATTTGCTGGCGAACGTCTCGCACGAGCTGCGTACGCCCATGAACGGCGTCATCGGAATGCTGGACATGGCGCTGGCGAATCATCTGGCTGAAGATCAGGCCGAAGATTTACAGACCGCGCAACGCTGCGCCTATTCTCTGCTGGCGCTGCTGAACGATATCCTGGACCTCTCAAAGATCGAAGCCGGCAAGATGACTCTCGAAAAGATCCCGTTCGACTTGCGCGCCACGTTCGACGATTGCATTAAGGCGCAACAGCCCAAAGCGCTCGAGAACGGCGTCGCGCTCAATTTCGAAGTTTCTCCGGAAGTGCCGGAGCAGATCGTGGGCGATCCGCTGCGTATCAGCCAGATTCTTTCCAATTTGGTGAGCAACGCCGTCAAGTTCACGGAGCACGGTTCAACGCTGGTGCGCGTGGACAGCCAATGTTCGGAATCGGGAGAGTTTTTCCTGCAGATAACGGTGCGGGATACCGGTACTGGAATTCCAGCGGACAAGCTGCCTTTCATATTCGACGAGTTTATGCAGGCCGATGGAAGCGTTAGCCGCAGATACGGGGGGACCGGGCTGGGGTTGGCCATCACCAGAAGGCTGGTTGAGATCCAGGGCGGCCGGATTCGGGCGGAGAGCGAGCTGGACCGCGGCACTACGTTTTACGTAACGCTACCGTACGAGCTGGCTGTGGGGGAGGCCGGCCAGATCCGGGATGCCTTAACGTTGCCGGAACCGAGGTTGACCGGGTTGGCGAATCTGGCGCGCATTCTGATTGTCGAGGACAACCAGGTGAATCAGAAAGTAGTCACGGCAGTGTTGCGCAAGCGCGGGTACACGATCGAGTTGGCCAACGACGGCATGGAAGCATTGTCCAAGCTCGAAAAGCAAGGGAGCTTCGATCTGGTGTTGATGGACGTTCAGATGCCGGTGCTGGATGGACTGGAAGCCACGCGCAGGATTCGGCAGGAGAAACGCTGGCGCGATTTGCCGATTGTGGCCATGACCGCGCACGCCATGAATGGCGACCGCGAGCGCTGCCTGGATGCGGGGATGAACGGCTATATTTCGAAGCCGGTGCATCCGTCGCATTTGTTGAATACGGTGGACGAGTATTTGAATCCGCCGGTTAATTCGATGGCGCCGCCATAGTGGGTCAGGTTGGTAACAGGCGGCGGATTGGTAATCCGCCTCCTGTCGATTCCGGAATTATTTTACGGGCCGATTGCCAATCGGCCGCAGGTTACCAACCTGCCCCACGGCAATTTAGTGGGCAGGCGGAGGGGGGCCTGGGTCTTTCGGCTTGTCCTTGGCCGCGCTGGCTTTCAGCGGACTGATCAGCACATGCGCATTGCGGCCTTCCAGCCGCGGCGACCCTTCCACCAATCCGTGCGTGGCCAAATCCTCCGCGAAACGCAGCAACAACTTCTTGCCCAGATCCACGTGCGCGATTTCGCGCCCGCGGAACTGCACCACCGCCTTCACGCGATTGCCTTCCTTCAAGAACCGGATGGCGTGGTTCTTCTTGAAGTCGTAATCGTGATCGTCGGTGTTGGGACGGAACTTCAGCTCTTTCACCTGGATGATGTGCTGCTTCCGCTTGGCTTCGTGCTGCTTCTTTTTGTTCTCGTATTGCCACTGCCCGTAATCCATCGCCTTGGCGACGGGCGGATCGGCGGTGGGCGCGATCAGAATCAGGTCGAGCCCCATATCCTGCGCTTTTCGCACGGCGGCGAGCGTTGGCATGATCTCGACTGATCCGTCCGGAAATACGGCGCGAACTTCGCGGACGCGAATCGCCTCGTTTACATTTTCCCGGACTTTAGGGCGGCGGGGAGGATAGTTTCTCGGAGGGATCATTGAGCAGCTTGAGCTGTACGGTTAGAAAACGTCATTCGACTCGATTCTAGCAGAACGGGTGGTAGGAGGTAGGTGGTGGGTGGTAGGAAAAGCTGGTGATTTTCGTTCTCCGGATTTTACCGACCACCGACCACCCACCACCGACCACCTTCCTACGCCTTTGCCACTTGCGCAAATGCCTCTCTGAATTTCGCCATGTCCGCGTCCGTGCCGATGGTGACGCGCAGCATTTGATTTAACGGGGGGAAGGGGCGGCCGACGGCTACGCCGCGATCCATCATTTCCGCGATCACGCCGCGAACGTCGCGCTTCACGTCGATCATCAGAAAATTCGCGTGAGGCTGAATGAAGCGGTAGCGGTTCGCATCCAGCCATTTGCACACGTCGGTGCGAATCTTCGCCAGTTTCTCGCGGCGCTCCGGCACCAGCGTCTTGGAAGCCAGGGCCGTTTTCGCAGCGTGGGCGCTGGGGACGGCGATGGTGTTGTTGCGGAAGACGCTCATTTTCTGAATCAGGTCCGCGCGCGCGCAACCGTATCCCACGCGCAGGCCGGCCATTCCGTAGATCTTCGAGAACGTGCGGGTGACCAGTACATTCTTCTCTTGGCGAACGTAGGGCGTCGCAGTTGCAAGATCGGGTGAGGTGGAAAAATGGATGTAAGCTTCGTCGATCAGCGCGACGGTGTTGGCCGGAAGGTTGGCCACCAGCCACTCAATGTCCTGCTTCCTGGTGATCGACGAAGTGGGATTGTTGGGATTCACGACGTAGATCAGTCCGCCCCTGGCCTTCTCCGCTTCGCCCACCATCTTCCGCACGTCGGCGGCGTACTCGGCGGTCATCGGCACTTTGATCACCGGATGATTCTGGGCCGAGGCCATGTCGACCGGCAGCTCGTAAGACGGCAGCGTGGTGATCAGTGGAATCGTTGGTGAAGTGAACGCATCCACGGCGCAGTGCAGGATTTCGCTGGATCCGCATCCGACTAAAACCTGACCCGATTGCAGTTGCTCGCCGGCCGCGATGGCGGCGCCGAGCTGCTCGGTATCTTCGTCATGATAGCGGCCCGAGCGAGCGAGCACCTGGGTCATCGCGTCGATCGAAGACTGCGGCGGTCCATCGGGGTTTTCATTGGCGTTTAACAACACAAGCCGGCTTAGGTCCCGTCCCCCCGTGCGGCGCTGCGCATAGGCGGCTTCGCCTCCCAGGGCAAGCCCCGCGGCTACGAGTCCAAATCGACGTCCAATATCGCGGCGAGTCAACATGACGCCTCCTGGTTTTGTATCATACCGCAGCACTTGGGGCTCGGGACTGGGGACTGGGGGCTCGATTACCCAGCCCCAAGTCCCCAACCCCCAGTCCCACTTATTTCAAATCAATCACCGCCGCCCCGGTGATCCTAGCCAAATCCCGCTCCTGCACAAAAACCACGGCCCGCAGATTCTCACGCCGCCACTCCTTCGGAAAGCGCAGCGTGTTGACGATCTGTCCGGCAATCCCACCAGACGTCTGAACTTTTCCGATCATCCCAAAACTGCGCACCACAGGCGCATGCCGCAGTTGCCGTCCGGAGTTTTCACCGCGCAGGACGCTGGACATGAGCTCGCTCTCGGTGACCGCCAAATAGACGCTCGCCGCGCGCGCCCTGCCCGTTTTCAAATTCGTTACCTGCACGAACAAATCGAGCAACTCGGGATCGGCGGAATTCACGGCTGTTCTCAAATCCACTTGCACGCCGGGCGCCTGCGCCGCGCGTCCGATCTCCTGAAGCGCACGATTCCCATCGTTGCCTGTAAATTGCGCGGCGCCATTGACAACCATCTGCGGAGTGAACACGTTGTCGATAGAGAAGCGCTGCGCATAGTCGTTTTGCCGCACCCGATATTGCGGCGCGGAAAAAGGATCCACCCAGCCCAGATGATTCCAGTAATCGACATGCTCCTCCAGCGCGATGATTTGCGCGCCGGCGACCGGTTGGGCGCGTTCCAGGCGCGACAGCAGCATGTCCGCCGGGGGACAGCTAGAGCAACCCTCGCTGGTGAAAAGCTCCACAATCACGGGCGTGCGCTTATCCTGCGCCTGCACGGCCAGCAAACAGCATGCGGTGAGAAGCGTTGCTAATTTCATTGGACAATCACTAGCTTACACAGAGCTTTACTTGTTATTACAAAGTACTTGACAACACAGACCAGCCTATGCCAGAATTGCATCGTGACCTCTCGAATCATCGCCCTGATTTTCATCTTCGCGTGCACCGCCGCCGCTTGGGCCATCCTCGGCACCACGATCTTTTCACGAACCTACAATGCCGATCCCGCGCTAAAGGAGAAGGTCCAATCCTCCTGGGGTTCTCCGCAAAAGCAACTCCCGCCCGAGGCCCACTATTCCTACCCGGTGAACAACAAAGTGATGGTGGTCGAGAACGGCCAAACGGTTGAGAAGATCGTGCAGACGGATGTGCCGGTCGCGCTTCCGCTGGAGAGCAGCAACATCGACGTCTCGCTGGATCTCGAGCATCGCCAAAAGGGACTGCTCTGGTACAGCACCTACAAAACCGGCTTCTCGGGAACGTACGTCTTCGGCAACGATTCAGGCCACGCGGTGTCCGCCAAGATCGTCTGGCGCTTTCCGGCGGAGAAAGCTATCTACGACGATCTGCTGGTGTCCTTGGATGGCCGCCCGGTTCGATTTTCGACCGGCAAATCTTTCGTCGAAGTGGCGGCGGACATGCCCGAAGGAGGAACGGCAGCCTTCAAAGTCAGCTATCGTTCTCAGGGCTTGGACGAATGGCAATACACGCTGGGCGGCAACGTTTCGCAAGTGCGCGATTTCAGCCTGCGCATGAAAACCAATTTCGCCGCGATCGATTTTCCCGACAACACACTCTCGCCCACTAACAAGCGGCGGATGGACGCCGGTTGGGAGCTTGCGTGGAGGTTCACGAACCTCGTTTCCGGCTATGACATCGCGATGGCGATGCCCACCAAACTGCAACCCGGGCCACTGGCCGGCGAGATCAGTTTCTTCGCTCCGGTATCGCTGTTCTTTTTCTTTTTCGTGATGTTCATCATCGCGACGCTGCGCAAGGTGGATCTGCATCCGATAAACTATTTCTTTCTTGCGGCGGCGTTCTTCTCGTTCCATTTGCTGCTGGCGTACCTGGTGGACCATGTTTCCATTCACGCCGCGTTTGTCATCTGTTCCATTGTTTCGATCGGGCTGGTGGTCAGCTACTTGCGCCTTGTCGTTGGCTTGCAATTCGCGGCCAGAGAAGCGGGGATCGCGCAGTTCATCTACCTGGTATTGTTCTCATACGCGTTCTTCTTCAAGGGATTCACCGGACTGGCGGTCACCATCGGCGCGATTGTGACGCTGTTCGCCGTCATGCAAATAACCGGGCGGCTGAATTGGAGCGAGCAGTTCCGGAAGGGCGCGGCGGGTCCGGTGGCGGAGGCGCGGTGAGTTGTGGCGGCTTTTTGGGATCTCGTTGAAACTTCGGCAAGCCGGGCGAGGGCGCCCGGCGTCTGGGGACCCGCCCCACGTTTGGTTAGCGGGTATGGATTGCAATCTGCTAATCGAAGCCGACGTATTGAACTTCTTCTTCCAGCGTCAAACCGAATTGCCGTTCGACCCGGGACTTCAGGCCGGCGATGATTTCGCACACTTGGCGGGCCGTGCCCTGCCCCGCATTGTAGATCAGGTTCGCGTGATAATCGGCCACCCGAATGCCGCCGTTCTCAATTCCCTTCGCGCCCGCCTGCTCCAGAAAATAGGCCGAAGGAACCTTCCCTTCCCGGATCACGCGTTCGGGAACTTGCCGCTGCACGGCGGGCGCCAACTCAGCCAGAATTAGATTTTTGAAGATGCTGCCGGCGCAGCGCATCGTGGCCGGATACTTCTCGAGCCGAATCTTGAAAATATCATCCGCAGTTTGGCGAAGCTCGGCTGATGACGCGACATCCATGTTCAGTTCGACGGAAAAAATAATCCAATCCTTGTGCCGCTTGAAAATGCTTTCCCGATAGTGGAACTCGCACTCGGCGTTGCTGAACAATCGAATGGCTGAGCCATCGAAGAATCGCACCTGCCTGATCCGCTCGTCGATCGAGTGGCCGTAGGCTCCCGCATTTCCGTACACGGCCCCGCCCACCGAGCCCGGAATTCCAGTCATGGTCTCGAGCCCTCGCAATCCCACGCGAATGCAGTGGTCGACCAGCGCCTGCAACTCCGCACCCGCGGCGACGCCCACCCGCACGCCCTCGCTTTCGACGCTCCGGGCCGTGAACCGCAAAACAATGCCGGGAAACCCGGCATCGGCGACAATCAGGTTCGTTCCGCCGCCGATCACTACATAGCCGGCGCCGCTGGCTCGGGCGATGTCGAGCGCCTCCATAAAACTTTGCTCGTACGCCGTCTCGAAATATACATCGGCGGGACCGCCAATTCCGAAGCGCGTGTAGCCGCTCAGCATGGCGCCCCGCGAGATCGTTACATTGGGAAGATTGGCGAGACGATCGATCGTCTCCGGGCGGACGGGCATCTTGTCAAATTATAAAGGAGCGTATGGCGTCAACCGTTTTTCCCGGCTTTTCCGTCGAGATGGTCCGGTTCTTCCAAAAGCTGAAGCGCAACAATCGCCGCGAGTGGTTCCAGCCTCGCAAGCATCTGTTCGACCAGCACGTGAAGGAGCCGATGCTGGAACTCGTCGCGGCCATCAACGCCGAGCTGATCAAGTTCGCGCCCGCATTTGTCACCGATCCGAAAAAGGCCCTCTTCCGCATCTATCGGGATACGCGCTTCAGCGGGGACAAGACGCCGTACAAAACGCACATCGCCGCCTCATTCTCCAGGCGCGCTCCGGAACATTTGGGCCACGGGGGATTCTACTTCAGCGCGTCCGACAACGAGATCGAAGTGGCGGGCGGGATTTATCATCCCACGCCCGAAACAATGCTGGCGGTCCGCACGCATATCGCAAAAAATCACAAGGAACTTCGGAAGATTCTGGCCGATAAGAAAGTACGCCGGCTGCTGGGCGGCCTGCAAGGCGCCGAACTCACGCGGGCGCCCAAGGGATTCGACCCGGCTCATCCCGCCGCCGATCTTATCAAGAAGAAGGATTGGATTCTGGATATCTATCTCGATGCCGGCTTGGCGACAACACCGCAGCTCCAGCGCGAAATCGTGGAGCGGTTTCGAGCCATGGCGCCGTTCATCGAGTTTCTCAATCGAGCGATCCCGGCCCGCAAACCAACTAACGATCTACTTGAATATTGTTTGTGACGGAGAAAGCTCCGGACACTCCGTTGGCCGCGATTCCCGCGCGGTCCTTGTCACCTTGATTGGCCACCGCGCCGGTCAACGTAACGTTGCCGTTTTTCACGATGATATGGATGGTGGGAACCGCCCGCAAGCTGTAGGTGTCCAATCCCGGCTGCGAATAAATGGCGCGATACACCGCGCGCCGAATCGTGTCGTCGTTCGGCGAGACCGGCAGCACATCGATATTATTCACCACGCGCTCGACGCCTTCGATTTTTTTCACGACATTCTCGGCATCCGATTTCAAATTTGGCCGGGCCACCGCGCCGTACAGCGTGACCGTGCCGCCCTCCACTTTGTAGCTCAAATCGTCGAACACGCTGTAGTAAGGCAACATCACGAGCTCATGCCGAACCTCTTTAATCAGCCGCTCGTCGCCCCGTTGAGACCCGTGATGGTCTCTGTCCTGTCCGCCAACAAAACTCGCTGTGGCTAAAAGTAATCCAACCAACAAACTTTTGGGCATAACGGATCCCTCCCGCAAGTGAGACGCGCAAAGTAACGGAAGTTTTCCTATTGTTCGACGGAGGATGGAAGGTCTATAATAAGGGGTCCCCGTGCGGGGTTGGCTTTTGGGGAAAGGGTCCGCACGGAGACTAGCTGCTACTGCTAGTAAGACGTTAGAAGCCGGGTAAAGGTTGGTAAGAAAACGAAAAAGGTCTCCGTGCGGGGTTGGTTTGTTGGGGAAAGGGTCGCCGCACGGAGACCAGCTGCTTTGTTGATTAAGTAGACGAAGGTCTCAAGCCGTTGGTTCCCTAAAACTCTGCATGGTTTTTCCCGCACAAAAATAGTTAGCCCGGTCCAGTACTGTCCACCGATAGGAATTGTAGTAACCTGATTCCCGGTCAAATGGGAACGTGCATCGGACCAAGAACCTAAAACTCAAGGAGAAAACATGAAGAAGCTCTCGCTGTCTTTCTGGCTTGCCCTCGCGGCAGCCGGTATTTTTGTCATTCAAACCGCAGCCCCTCATATGAATAAGACGTCCATGGACGATCCGTTTCCAACCTGCCCGCCACTCTGTCCGCCCGCGCAAGGCCAAGTCCGCTAATTTTTCCGAACCTTCCGAACCATAAATGTGGGGCAGGCCGGCGCCTGCCGTCGATTGATAATCGGCGTCCGCCGCGGTTTGCCAACCTGCCCCACAGCCACGGTGTATACTGGACATCACAACAAGATTCTAAAGGCATGTTCTAGGAAAAAGGGACAAGCTTACTCTAGGAGCGATTCGATGAAGCAAGACTATTTCAGAGGCCTCGGACTTGCGGCCCTCCTGTTTTTGGGCTCGAGCCTGGCCTATAGCCAGACAAAACTGCACGTTGACGACACCGGGAAGATGCTCGCGGCACATGAGCGCCACCATACGAAAGCGGGCAAGAAAGTGACCTGGGTGCGGCACAGCAGCTCCGCCAAACCGTGGTTCGTGAAATTCACCGCCGATAGCCCGTGCGCGGAAGGAAAAGAGTTCGGCTCCGACCGGGCCAAGATGTGTACGATCAGAGTCGCCTGCAAAGCCGCCGGCGATCCGGGATGCAAGTCGTACGCATATACGAGCTCGACCGGCCCGAACGATCCTCAACACGACCCGGAAATCATTGTCGACCCGTAATATATCAATTCCTCCCAGTCCCTATGACGATTGAGTGGCGAGTGGCGCAGACGATCGTCTTTCGTTGTCCGCGTTGGCCCTGGACAACACTACACTAAAAGGAATCGATGGTTGGCCGGACCATTTCTCACTACGAAATTCTGGACAAGCTCGGCGAAGGCGGGATGGGCGTGGTCTATTGCGCCCGCGATCTGCGGCTTGACCGGCTGGTGGCCCTCAAGGTTTTGCCGCTCGACCAGATGGTCAATCCGCAGCGGCGCGATCGCTTTTTTCAGGAAGCGCGGGCCGCTTCGGCGCTGAATCACCCCAACATTATTACCATCTACGAAATCGAAACCATCGACGGCGTGGATTACATGGCCATGGAATTCGTGCGTGGAAGCACGCTGCGGGAACTGATCCCGCCCAATGGCATGGAGGTTTCGCTCGCCCTGGCGTACGCCTCGCAAACCGCCGCCGCGCTCGCCGCCGCGCACCACGCCGGCATCATTCACCGCGACATCAAACCGGCCAACATCATGGTCACCGGTTCGGGTTTGGTGAAGCTGTTGGATTTTGGACTGGCTCGCGTGGAGCAGGCGGGCGTGGACGAATCGGCCCCCACTGGAACAATTGCGCCGCCCCATCTCACCCGGCCCGGCGTCGTCATCGGCACCGCCGCATATATGTCGCCGGAGCAGGCCCAGGCCAAACCGGTAGACCAGCGCTCCGACATTTTTTCGTTCGGCATCGTGTTTTACCAGATGCTCACGGGCGTCATGCCATTCCAATCCAACACCGAAGTGGGATTGATGTACGAGGTGGTCCACTCGCCGGCGCCGGCGGCCAGCCGGACGCGCGCCAGCCTGCCGCTCGCCTTGGACGGCGTGCTGCACACCGCTTTGGAGAAAGATCCGGCGCGCCGCTATCCCAGCATGGACGACTTGCTGGCGGACCTGAAAGAAGTGGGCGATGAGATCGAGCTTGGACGTTCGCCGAAGCATGCGTCGGGCGCGCGCCGGTTGTCGGCGAAACCATTTTTGCGGAGACCGGGGATTGTCGCCGCGCTGTCCGTTGCATTGCTGCTGTTGCTTGCGATCCTGACCTGGAAGATGGGCTCGCCCTGGTTCAATCGCGTGCCCTCCGAGAAGAAAATCGCCGTGCTGCCGTTTCGCAACGTCGGCGACAATCGTGAAAACGAAGCCTTTTGCGCGGGCGTCATGGAGGCGCTCACCAGCGAGCTCACCGAGCTGTCGCAGTTCCACGGGTCGCTTTGGGTTGTGCCCGCCACCGAAGTCCGGCGCGAAGCGCTCACCAGCGCCAAGGATGCGCAACGCGCTCTGGGTGTAAACCTGGTGATCACCGGAAGCGTCCAGCGCGATGCGACGCGCGTGCTGCTGACTGCAAATCTGGTGGACGCCCTTACCCTGCGGCAGTTGCGCTCGCGCGAGATCGTCAAGTCGCTTCAGGATTTTGCCGACCTCCAGGAAGCCGTGGTCCGGGAAGTGGCCGGCATGCTGCAAGTGGAATTCGGCACGCGCGAGCGGCAAGCGGTAGCGGCCGGCGAAACCGGCACTTCGGGCGCATACGATTTCTATTTGCAGGCTCACGGACATTTGCAGCGCCGCGACCTGGACCAAGCCATCGAACTATTTCACAAGGCCACCGCGCTCGATCGAAAGTACGCGCTGGCCTATGCCGGATTGGGCGAAGCCTATTGGCGCAAGTATCGCGACACTCAGGATACGCAATGGGTCCCCCCGGCGGAGAAAAGTTGCCAGCTCGCGCTGGGGCTCAATAGCCAGTTGGCTCCGGTCTACGTCACGTTCGGAATTATTCAAGAAGGCACCGGACATCACGACGAAGCCGTTAAAGCTTTTCTGAAAGCTCTGGAGCTGGAACCGATCAACGCGAATGCCTACGGCGAGCTGGGCAAGGTTTA
>DATDHK010000582.1:0-2288 GCA_036521635.1 Bryobacteraceae bacterium
AAGCGGGCACGCGATCTTGGCCTGAAAATCCTGTATGTGCCGGAAGTTACGGCTCGTCATCAAGGTGGCCATAGTATTGCTGGGATGAATTGGGGATGCCGTCAGGTTTGTTGGTATGCTAGCCTTCTAAGGTACGCCTCTAAGCACTTTCGGCCGTATGCATTTCGGGGAGTGAGCGCGGCAGTGGTGCTAGGCTCCGTGTTTCGAGCCGTGTTTGAGACGATTCGCCGGGGGAGCCTTAGGCCGGTTCCGGTCTATGCAAGGATAGTGAAACTCGCGTTGAGTGGTAAGGCAGTAGGGGTAAGAACATAAACCAAATGAATAGAGACACGACCCACATACATGTCCTATAACGGCCGGGTTTCCGTAACAATCGTAACCTTCAACAGCGGTCGATTCATAAAACGATGCCTTGAATCTGTGTTGGCGCAACGTTACCCCAACCGGGAAATCATTGTCGTGGACAATGCATCGACCGATGGGACGGCCGACATTCTGGAGCAATTCGAGGATCGCTGCCAGATCGTCTACAACGACGAAAACATCGGATTCGCGGCGGCGCAGAACCAGGCCATCCGAATCGGCGGCGGCGAGTGGGTGTTGACGCTGAACCCCGATGTTTTACTGCTGCCCAATTTCATTCAGGCGCTGGTGGACGCCGGCCAGTTCGATCCGAAGATCGGCACCGTGTGCGGAAAGCTGCTGGCTATTCTCGCCACCTTCGACCTGCCGGACAAACCGCTGGTGGATTCCACGGGAATTTATTTCACTCCCATGCTGCGCCATTTGGATCGCGGCAGCCAGGAAGTGGACAACGGACATTATCTACAGCACGAGTACGTTTTTGGCGCCACCGCGGCGGCGGCCTTGTACCGGCGCGGGATGATCGACGACATATCGCTGGACGACGAGTTCTTCGATCCCGATTTCTTCGTCTACCGCGAGGATGCCGATGTTGCGTGGCGCGCCCAACTGATGGGCTGGCGCTGCGTATACACGCCGCATGCGCGCGGATACCACGTGCGCAACGTTCTGCCGGGAAACCGGCGCGCTCTTCCGCCGGTGATCAATATGCACTCGGTGAAGAACCGCTTCCTGATGCGCATCAAGAACATGACCGGCGATTTGTACCTGCGCAACTGGTTGTCCATCACCGCGCGCGACGTTGTGGTGTTTTCGTGCTGCCTGGTGCGCGAGCAAAGTTCGCTACGGGCGTTCTGGTACATCGTCAAGAATTGGAAGCGCGTGATGGAGAAGCGCCGCCAGATCATGAGCCGCAAACGCGTGGACGACGATTATATCGCGAGCTGGTTCCGTTATCAGCCGGTGAGCGCTCCGGCGAACAAGACCAAAACCTCCGCACGCGCGTTAGCTCGTTCGGCGAAGGCGGCCAGAGGATAGAGCGCCGTGGCAAAACCGCTCCCTAACGGTCGCGGCTCGGTAGATTCAGTGCGTTACCGAGCCGCGACCATAGGAAGCGGTTTTTAAATAACAAGGTGCGCATCGCAATTCTCGGCACGCGCGGAATTCCGGCCCGGTACGGCGGATTCGAGACGTTTGCCGAAGAGCTTTCCACACGGCTGGTTGAGCGCGGGCATCGAGTAACCGTCTATTGCCGCGAGCGGCATTCCGAGTCGAGTTATCGCGGCGTCTCGCTGGTCTACCTGCCCACCTGGCGTCACAAATATTTCGACACCATCGTTCACACTTTTTTTTCAACGCTGCATCTGATTTTTCATCGGGCCGATGTTGCGCTGTATTGCAACGCGGCGAACGCCATCTTTACCTGGTGGCCGCGATTGGTTGGCGTGCCGGTGGCGCTGAATGTGGACGGTCTGGAGCGCAAGCGGAAAAAGTGGAACAAGCTGGCGCGGACCTGGTATCTGATTTCGGAGCGGCTGGCTACTTTTTGTCCGAACGTGGTGGTCACCGATGCCCGCAAGATCGCGGAATATTATCTGGAGCGCTATCGCAAGACTTCCGAATTTATTCCGTACGGGGCGGAAGTGGGCCCGCTCGAAAGCGATGACGTGCTTGTAAGGTTGGGGCTGGAGCGCGGCGGATATTTTCTCTACGTGAGCCGGATGGAGCCGGAGAATAACGCGCTGCTGGTGCGGCGGGAATTTGAGAAAGTAGCGACCGGGCGAAAGCTGGCGCTGATCGGCGATGCACCCTATGCGCAGGAATACATACAGCGCGTGCGGGACACGGCCGACCCGCGGGTGGTAATGCCGGGCGCAATTTATGGCCGCGAATATCACGAGCTGCTTTCACATTGCTTTGCGTAC
>DATDHK010000583.1:0-4192 GCA_036521635.1 Bryobacteraceae bacterium
CGGCAAGAGTGGTAAGAGGTACCGGTTCTCCTGGTTTACTTGCGTAGAAAACAGAGCCAATACAAAGACTATGTGCACCAGCGCAAACGCGGCGATGAGGGTTGCGTGTTTAGGCCGCGCGCGGTAACCGTGCTTCCAGGCAAGATAAACGCCGGCCAACGCGATCAGCGATAGGGCCGTCACGGCAAACGGGATGAAAAAACTCGCGCGCGCGGCTCCCAACCAATAAACCAATTTGGAATAGAATGTTCCGGCGACGCCATAGTTCAGGGCGATGGCGCCGCTGGTGGCGATTCTGGCGAAATCGATAACATGCTGAAGGTTGTGTGCATACCAGCCTAGAGCGCCCGCGGCCAGGATGCTCCCGATGAAAAGCAAAGCCAGGCTCCCGATGCGATCCCGCCGGTCTTTCACCCATGAGTTGGCTCGAAAGAAAGAGTAGACCGCCAGTACGCCCGCCAAAGCACAATACAAAGGCGACGTGCTCTTCGCCAGCAGCGCAACCGAAACTGCGACTAGCAAATGCGCCAGCAGCCTGAGCCGGCTCATCTCCGGCGCCGCAATTGCGATCCAGAAAATATACGTGACGGTCAACACCTGCAGACTCTCGACCAGATATTGGTGCGCCATGGCGGCCGACAAAGGGGCCGATGCCGCTAGCAGCGTTCCGAATAGAGCGATGGCGCGGCTGCCGGAACTTAGCCTTAAACCGATCCGGTACATCAGAAGCAATGTCCCAAAGTGGGCGGCCAGGATCGATAGCATCAGCCCGAACTCTATCGAGCCGGCGGCCTGTCCCAGCGGAACAAAGAACTGTCCAATCCATGCTACTCCGGGAGCCTTGGTCCCGAATGCGTTCAGCATGCTTGCCGGCCACTGTCCCGGATGGTGTGCCAGCAAGAACCACAGATCGGCGGACACTTCCCCATACCACGCTTGATCCCAAGGCCAGACGGTTTTGTCTCGCAGCGCCCAATAGATACTTGGCAGCATCAGCAGAATAGAAACAACGTAGGGAAATAGCGACCTTTCCGGCGGCGGTTTCAGCGGTTCTCTTGCCGGGAGGCCGGGCTCGAGCGAGGCTGGCGCAGGCGTCCTTCTCTTCGCCCTGGACCTTGCTTTTGCTGTCTTCGACATCGATGGCTGTTTCCCCAAGAACTACGGTTGATGATATCCCACGCGCTAAGCAGTGCCAACAGTCGCTGGTTGTTAGTATGGAAACAACCATGACACAAGACATTCATGAAATCGCCCAGGGACCCATCGAGGCATTCCGCGGTTCTGCTTCCGGTTACTACAACGCCGCCGAAGCTTGCATGGAAGTTCAGTGGTTTGGGTTGATTTGGCCCGCCATCAAGGACTTCGACTTTGAAAACACTCTCGACTTCGCGGCCGGCCACGGGCGTAACTCCGCGTTTCTCGCAAAGCTGGCAAGACGGTTGTTTGTGGTGGAGGCGAGTCCGGAGGCGGTGAGCCATCTTGAAACTCGATTTGCAAACCAAGGCCCCAACGATTGTTCGATTCACGTCATCCACAACAACGGACTCGATCTGCGCGCCGTTCCATCCGACACCATCACCGCGCTGTACTCTTTCGATTCCATGGTTCACTTCGAGAAAAGATTAATCGAAGCGTACATGCCGGAGTTTGAACGTGTCATGACTCGCGGAGCCTACGGATTTATTCATCATTCCAATTTCGGCCGCGTTTCGCAGGACCCCGATTTCCGCACCCACCCCGGGTGGCGCTCCAACGTCGACAAGGACTGGTTCGCGCAGTGCTGTTTTCGTCACAAACTTTTGCCGGTGCGTCAAACACTCATCGACTGGCATATCGGGGAAGTTGTTTTTCAGCAATTCGATTGTATTTCGATCGTGTATAAGCCGACCACCTGGCTGGCGGGGTAAGGAGACCGAACCGTGGCGCGGCCTTCCGCCCCGCCACTTTCATAGCCGGATGTCGAACCGGCTTCCGCGCTCGCGAAGCTCTACCCGCCCCTGATAGAGGCGTCGCCCTTTTTTTTCCACGATGATTATGTAGGTTCCCGCGGCCAGTTTCGTGAAGAAGTAGGCGCCCTGGTCGCTCGAGAGCGTGACGCTCTTTGCTCCGTTAGCGGTTGCGTAGACGCTGACCATGGCCTGCGCCAGTGGAGCCGCATTCACCATCTTGGCGGTTTTGTAGACGATGGTTCCGCTCAAATTCGTGGCCGAGGCGGGCAGGATGAGGATCGCCGCGAGGATCAAAAGGCGATTAATTCGGAATTGAGAGCGCTTTAAGTTCTTCATCGGAGACTTCCTTTTTCGCGGCGATCGCGTCTTCCGGGCTGCTCGGTGGAGGATTCCACCGGACGGGCTTGAGTTCGATGCGGCCGTTTTTCAGAAGGGCATACGGGTCGTCGATAACCTGCTTGTCGACGATGAACATTACCCGGTAGGTGGCTTCCGTGGAGAGAAGTGGAATCTTCAGGTTGAAATCGTCCGACTCCGCTTCCTGGCCGAATTGGTAGTCGGGAATCGCCACGACGATGGCGGAGACATGCTTGCCCGCGGTTTCAATGTGGCCATGGAGCGACGCGCGGGCGGGACCAGACCGGCTGATGGGATAGACCACCATGAAGGCGGCGATCAGAATCAGCACGATCACCGGGGCCTGCGTGCTGATCTCGCCAATCACCGGAAGCTTGAACTTAATCGGCTGCTTGGTGGTGGAATCGAGGTAGATGCGGCGAGAGAACAGTAGAAATACCGTGGACAGGAGTAGTAAAATCCCAGCCATTTGGGTGACGATCAAGAGCACGCCATTTTGCATTTGAGGACCTCCAACCCGAGGAATACAATTCGACTGTACGACGCCGCGAACAAGTTTACACCCCCGGACGTTTCCGCCACGCCGTCGCGATGCCGGCGGAAATCTGGCGAGCCTGTCCGGCGATGGCCTTCCACCCTCGCTGCCTTATGGAAGCCAGGGCCTCGGCCTGCATCGCCAATTCGAGTCCGCAACGGGTTATTCGCAGGCAGATTGCAAGTGTCAACTTGCGTCCCTCTGTCGCCAGGTTCGCCGTCGGCAAAAAGATCTGCGGATCGCTGCCCCAAGCCACTATATGCAACGGTCCCTCGTCGGACATTCTTAGCGAGGTCCCACCGGCTACGGCCTCACCCGAATCAAGCTCCCAAATCGTGCGCTCGCCTTCGTCTATCCGTACCCAGGCGATTTCGGCGCAACAGCGGCCGTTGGCCGGGTCCAATCGCAACGCCCCGCGCCAATTCTCCGGGAGCTCAATGCGCACGGTTTGCCAGACGTCGCGCCGGAGCGGGAAGTAGACTGAGCGTTCCTCGGAATAGGTTTGATTGTCCGGGAAAAAGACTTGAAGGCTCAGCGCCCCGTTCGCGTCAAAGGGTTCGACCGGACGCATCCGCTCCAAGAGCCGCGCCCAGGCCGATGCCGCGCCGCCGGCCGACGGGCTATACGGACTGATTCGCATTTCGAAAATCAGACACAAAGGTTCGTTCGCCGCGATTCGTGGCAAATAGATTTGCGGATCCGCGCCCCAGGCCAGGATTCGGTCATCGGCCGGTACTGCCGTGCCGCCGACTTCAAACGTATCCAGTGGCGACTCGGGCCAGACTGCGGAATCGCCATTTAACAAACGAAGCTCGGCAATTTCGATTTCGCCGGGTACGTTCATTGGGTCGATGCGCAGCCGGCCCTCCCAGGGAGCGGGAAGTTCGATCGCGACCGTTTCCCATACGCCGGTCCGCAATGGGCGCCGCAGGGAATCGGTTTCGGAATACACTACACCGCGCGGCACAAAGATTTGAAGCTGCGGCCTCTCCGGTTCGCGCAACTGCAGCTCTTCTTCGAGCGTTGCAATGCGCTGGAACAAGTAGCCGATGTTCTCCATATACATTTCGCGGTGGCGGTGGAACAACAGCTCGTACAGTGGCGCGCGATCCATCCCTTGCGCGCGGTGGGTCATGCTGCCGGCGCGCTGCCGGTAGTAAAACAACACTTCTGGAATTCGGTAGGGAACCCGCCCGCGCTCGATGAGAGACAACCAGAAATCGTAGTCCTCCCAACGCGAGCGGAATTCGGCGGAATAGCCGCCGGCCAGTTCCCAATCGGATCGCCGGAACAGCGCGGACGCGACGATCGTGTTGTCCAGCAGGATGTCGGGAAAACGATAGGGCGGCAC